>DATEXK010000449.1:0-11438 GCA_035257065.1 Gaiellaceae bacterium
CCGCCGCGCGTGGCGGCTCCGGCGGTGGCGGCGAGCACGAGCAGCGCGAGCGCCGCTGCCGCGAGGAGGGCGGCGCGAGTGTGGCTGCGACTCATCTCAGACGTCCTTCCGTGAAGGGGAACGGGCTCTCGGGGACGGGAAGAATGAGGGACTCTAGACTATGTATCCAGTTTCTCGTCAAATGGATCCAACCTTGGTAGGATCAGCGTCCGCCATGGCGCAGGCGATCGAAGAGCGGCGGGCACTCGTCGACAAGCTGGCGACGCAGTTGCAGTCGCGCGTCCTCGACGGTGACCTGCCGCCGGGTACGCGCCTCCGGCAGGAGGCGCTCGCCGAGGAGTTCGGCGTCAGCCGCACGCCGATCCGGGAGGCGCTGCGCAAGCTCCAGGCGAGCGGCCTCGTCGAGCTGCGTCCGAATCGCGGCGCGCTCGTGCGTGGGTTGACACCGCGCGAGATCCGCGACGCGTACGCCGTCCGGGCCGAGCTCGAAGGGCTCGCGGCCGAGGTCGCAGCCTTGCGCATCGATCAGGCCCAGCTCGAGCGGCTGCACCGCGCGCAGGGACACTTTCGCGAGGCGCTCGGCCGGATGCGCAGCGGCACTCGCAACGGAAAGCGCAGCCTGTCCGAGCGGGACATCGAGAAATGGGGCGGCGCGAACGACGAGTTCCATCAGGTGATCCAGGCCGCCGCAGGGAACGAGGTGCTCGCCGCCACGCTCAGGCACCTGCATCGAAGCTTCCCGCGCGGACTGAGCCGGCTCGTGCTCCGGGAGAGCACCTCATTGCTCGCAGCGAATGTCGGCGAGCATGAGGCCGTACTCGACGCGATCGAGCGCCGCGATCCTGCGGCGGCGCGCGCGTTGATGCAGCAGCATGTCATCCGCGCAGGCGCGCTCGTCACCGTCCGGTTCGAAGAACGCGCGCTGAGCGCATAGCTATTCCGGGACGAGCCAGACCGCGCCGAGCGGCGGCAGCGTGACGAGCGCAGAGAACGGCTGGTCGTGCCACGCCACGGCTTCGGCCTCGACGCCGCCGAGATTGCCGACGCCCGAGCCACCGTAGTGCGTCGCGTCGGTGTTGAGCACCTCGCGCCAGCGGCAGCACAGCGGCATGCCGAGGCGGTAGTCGTAGCGTGGAACGGGCGAGAGGTTCAGCACGCAGACGAGCGGCTTCTCGCCGGAGTCGCCGATGCGGGCGAACGCGACGACGTTGTTCGCCGCATCGTTCGCCTCGAGCCAGCGGAACCCAGCCGGCTCGAAGTCGACCTCCCACAGCGCAGGCGTCGCGCGGTAGGTGCGGTTGAGGTCGCGCACGAGCGACTGGATGCCGGAATGGTCGGCGTATTCGAGCAGGTTCCAGTGCAGCGAGCCGTCGTGGTTCCACTCCTCCCATTCACCGAGCTCGCACCCCATGAAGAGCAGCTTCTTGCCGGGATGGGCCCACATGTACGCATACAGCGCGCGGAGGTTGGCGAACTTCTGCCAGCGGTCGCCCGGCATCTTGTCGAGCAGCGAGCGCTTCCCGTGCACGACCTCGTCGTGCGAGAGCGGCAGGATGAAGTTCTCGCTGAAGGCGTACATCATCGAGAACGTCAACGTGTGGTGCTGGTAGCTGCGGTACACCGGATCCTTCTGGAAGTACGTCAGCGTGTCGTGCATCCAGCCCATGTTCCACTTGAACCCGAAGCCGAGCCCGCCGGCGTACGTGGGTCGCGAGACGCCCGGCCACGCAGTCGACTCCTCCGCCGCCGAGATGACGCCGGGCTCGCTCGCAAAGAGCGCGATGTTCGTGTCCTTGAGGAACTCGACGGCGTCGAGATCCTCGCGGCCTCCGAACTGATTCGGCACCCACTCGCCGGCCTTCCGCGAGTAGTCGAGGTAGAGCATCGATGCGACGGCGTCGACGCGGATCCCGTCGGCGTGGTGCTCCTTGACCCAGTAGAGCGCGTTCGACAGCAGGAAGTTCTTCACCTCGCTGCGGCCGAAGTTGAACACGAGCGTGCCCCAGTCGGGATGCGATCCGCGGCGTGGATCGGCGTGCTCGTAGAGGTGCGTGCCGTCGAAGAGCGCGAGCGCCCAGTCGTCGCGCGGGAAGTGTGCCGGCACCCAGTCGAGGATCACACCGATGCCGCGCGCGTGCAGGCGGTCGACGAACGTGCGGAAGTCGTCCGGCGTACCGAAGCGCGAGGTCGGCGCGAAGTACCCGGTCACCTGGTAGCCCCATGAGCCGGCGAATGGATGCTCCATCACCGGCATGAGCTCGACGTGCGTGAAGCCGAGGTCCTCGACGTAGTCGCCGAGCTCGTCCGCGAGCTCGAGATAGGTGAGAGGCCGGTTGTCCTCGAGCGGGTTGCGTCGCCACGAGCCGAGGTGCACCTCGTAGATCGAGATCGGCGCGCGCAGCGTGTCGGTGCGCCGGCGCGCGGCGATCCACTCCTCGTCCGCCCACTCGTGCTGCGGGCGCCAGACGACGGAGGCGGTGTCGGGCGGAACCTCCGTGTGGAACGCGAGCGGGTCGGCCTTGATCCGCAAGCGCCCCTCCTGCGTGCGGATCTCGAACTTGTACGCCGCGCCTTCGATGACACCCGGTACGAACAGCTCCCAGATGCCGGAGGAACCAAGCGAGCGCATCGGGTGCAGGCGACCGTCCCACGAGTTGAAGTCGCCGACGACCGCGACGGAGCGTGCGTTCGGCGCCCAGACGGCAAACGCCGTGCCGACGGCGCCGTCGATCTCGCGTACGTGCGCACCGAGCTTCTCGTACAGCTCCTCGTGGCGGCCTTCCATCGCAAGATGGATGTCGATGTCGCCGAGCGTCGGCAGGAACGCGTACGGATCGCGCACCGTGAACGTGCTCCCGTCCGGATAGTCGACCTCGAGCTCGTAGACGAGGGGAAGCTTGGCCTGCGGCAGCAGAGCCTCCCACAGCCCCGACGGATCCTTCAGCTTGGCCTCGACCGCGCCGCCGGCCTGCTGCACGCGCACCGCCTTCGCCTCGGGTCGGTACGCGCGCACGACGACGCCGCCCTTCGTCTCATGGGCGCCGAGTGTGCCGTGGGGATTCGCACCGAGCTCGATCACGGCAAGGCATTGACGTGATCGATCAGGCGCAAGACGCCCGCGACGGGGATCCCGACCCATTCGGGGCGGTTGTCGAGCTCGTAGCGCAGCTCATACACGGCCTTCTCGAGCTCGTACACCGCGAGCAGTCGCTCGCACGCCACCTGCCCGGGCGGCAGCAGGCTCGAGTCGACGGTCTCGTAATACCCGGCGAGGAACTGCTGGCGCGCCTTCTCCTCCCAGTCGTCCGGCACGTCGATGCCGCGGACGAGGGAGACGACGGTGGTGACGTAGGCGAACGAGCGCAGCATCCCCGCGACGTCGCGGAGCGGCGAGCGCTTTCGACGGCGCTCCGCGAGCGAGCGGGCCGGCTCCCCTTCGAAGTCGATGATCACCCAGTCGTCTCCGGCCCAGAGGGTCTGGCCGAGGTGGTAGTCGCCGTGCGTGCGAATCGACTTCCCGATCGAGCCGCCGTGGGCGAGCAGACGGAGCTGCTCGCGCACCTCTTCGCCGCGGCCGAGGATCGGAGCGAGCCGCTCATCGTCCTCCGGCAGGTCGACAAACATGCGCCCGATCTCCTCGTCGACCGTTGCGGTAAGGAGGCCGAGCGCCTCGACGCTCGGCGTCTCGGGAGCGAAGGCCGGATCGGTCTCGTCGGAAGCGAGCGTCGTGTGCATCTCGCCGGTCACTGCGCCGAGTCGCCGCAGACGCTCGAGGAACGCGTCGGGGGCGCTGCCGAGCTCCTCGACCGCGAGGTCCCAGCCGTCGATCGCGTCGCCCACGAACTCCTGCAGGATCCCGAGCGTCGCGCTGATCGGGCCGCCGGAGTACTGGTACCAGCCGCCGAGTTGCGCGATGTTCGGGAACCCGCGCTCGGTGAGGAAGCGCAAGATCTCGAGCTCCGGGTTGATGCCTGCCTCGAGCCTGCGGAATGCCTTGAGGATCAATTCGTCGTCGAAGACGATCGACGTGTTCGACTGCTCCGCGGTGATCGCGCGCGCCGCGCTCAGCTCGCGTCCAAGCCCTGCGAAACCCTCGACCGGGCGGAACTCGACGATGCCCTCGGCGCCGTGCAGGGTCAAGCCCGAGCGCATCGCGCTCACGAGCTCACGGGCGAGCTGCGGCACATCGAGGCCGTCGAGTGAGAGCTCGCCGTCCAGGAGTGCGTAGAGCAGCTGGTAGGTGTCGTGCGCGCCCGTCTCGTAGGTCAGCTCGATGAGCGCCAGCGCGAACTGCGGCTCCGTCGTCCGCAGCACGACCGAGTCGAGCACCAACGCGTGCATGACGGCGCGCGACTTCGCCCCGTACCAGCGCTGCTGCGTGACGTACTCGATGAGAGCCTGCTCGTCCAAGCTCACTGTTCTTTCCTCAACTGGAACCAAAAGAACCCTCGCGGCGCGAACGTCAGCAGGTAGGGCAGCTCGCCGATCGCCGGAAACCGCGTTCGCCCGAGCATCTCCTCGGGGACCATGCCGGCGAAGGCCGACAGGTCGAGCTCGACCGCCTGCGCCGATTGGGCGACGTTGTGCACGCAGAGGACGACGTCCTCTTCCCAGCGCCGGATGTGGGCGAAGATCCGCGGGTTCTCGGAGCGAAGCGCCTCGTACGTGCCGAGCCCGAACACCGGATGCTCCTTGCGCAGCGCGATGAAGCGGTGCAGCCAGCGCAGCAGCGACGTCGGCGTGCGCAGCTGCGCCTCGATGTTGACCGACTGATAGCCGTAGACGGGGTCCATCAGTGGCTGGAGGTACAGCTGCGCCCAGTCGGCGCGCGAGAACCCGGCGTTGCGGTCGCCCGTCCACTGCATCGGGGTGCGAACTCCGTCGCGGTCGCCGAGGTAGACGTTGTCTCCCATGCCGATCTCGTCCCCGTAGTAGATGACCGGCGAGCCCGGCAGCGAGAAGAGGATCGCGTGCATCAGCTCGATCTCGTCCCTGCCGCCCTCGAGCAGCGGCGCGAGGCGGCGGCGGATGCCGAGGTTGATCTTCATCCGGGGATCCTTGGCGTACTCCTCGTACATGTAGTCGCGCTCCTCGTCGGTGACCATCTCGAGGGTCAGCTCGTCGTGGTTGCGCAGGAAGAGGCCCCACTGCGCGTTCACCGGGATCGGCGGTGTGCGGTCGAGGATCTCGTACATCGGCGTCGCGTCCTCGCGGCGGACAGCCATGAACATGCGCGGCATGACGGGAAAGTGGAACGCCATGTGGCACTCGTCCCCGTCGCCTTCGCCGAAGTACTCGACGACGTCCTCGGGCCACATGTTGGCCTCGGCGAGCAGGACACGGTCGGGATAGCGTGCGTCGACCTCCGCGCGTACGCGCTTGAGGTACTCGTGCGTGCGCGGCAGGTTCTCGCAATTCGTGCCGTCCTCTTCGTAGAGATACGGCACAGCGTCCAGCCTGAACCCGTCGATGCCGAGGTCGAGCCAGAAACGCAGCACGTTCAGCATTGCTTCCTGCACGTCCGGGTTCTCGAAGTTGAGATCCGGCTGGTGATGGAAGAAGCGATGCCAGTAGTACTGACCGCGCACCGGGTCGAACGTCCAGTTGGACGGCTCGCTGTCGATGAAGATGATGCGCGCGTCGCGGTACAGCTCGTCGGTGTCCGACCAGACGTACCAGTCGCCTTTCGGCCCGGACGGGTCGGTGCGCGACTCCTGGAACCACGGATGCTCCGCCGACGTGTGGTTCATCACGAGGTCCGCGATCACGCGGATGCCCCGCTGATGCGCCTGGTCGACGAACTCCTTGAAGTCGTCGACGGTGCCGTAGTCGGGATGCGTCGTGAAGAAGTCGGAGATGTCGTAGCCGCCGTCGCGGAGCGGCGACGGGTACATCGGGAGCAACCAGATGCAATCGACGCCGAGCCACTGGAGGTAGTCGAGCTTGTCGATCAGCCCACGGAAGTCGCCGGAGCCGTCGTCGTTGCCGTCGAAGAAGCCGCGGATGTGGATCTCGTAGAAGACGGCGCGCTTGAACCACTGCGGGTCGCGCTCGAACCACTGCTCGCTCATGAACGTGTCACCTTCATCCACCGATCCTCAGCACGTGGCTCCGGCCGGGTGCGAGACGAACGTAGTTGCGGCCGATATGCCATGTCCAGTCGGCGTCCTTCCCAGCCTCGCCGTCGACGAGCAAATCGTGAACGCGGTACGCCGGCGGCAGGCCCGTCGAGACCGGCAGGATGCACACGCCTTCCCGGGTCGTGAAGGGATCGAGGTTCACGACGACGATCACCGCGTTGCTGCCCGTGCGCTTGAGGTAGGCAAAGAGGCCGTCGTTCTCGGTCTCGAGGAACGTGATGTTGTCGAGCTGCTGCAACGACGGGTTGTCGCGCCGCGCACGGTTGAGCGCCGCGACAAGCGGCAGCAGCGGCCCATCGAGCGAGCGCTGCTTCACCTCGTACTTCTCCGAGTCGAGGTATTCCTCGGAACCGGGCTTCGCAGGCACGTTCTCGAACTGCTCGAAGCCCGAGTAGATCCCGTATGACGGCGACAGCGTCGCCGCAAGCACGAGCCGCGCCTCGAAGGCCGGGCGACCGCCGGTGACGAGGTAGTCGTGGAGGATGTCCGGCGTGTTCGTAAAAAGGTTCGGACGGTACGTCTCCTTCCACTCGAGCAGCTGCGCGACGAACTCGAGCAGCTCCCAGCGCGTGTTCTTCCACGTGAAGTACGTATAGCTCTGCGCGAAGCCGGCCTTGCCGAGCGTCGTCATCATCGCGGGACGTGTGAACGCCTCCGCGAGGAAGATCACGTCGGGGTGCTCACGCCGCACCTCGTCGATCAGCCACTCCCAGAACGGCACGGGCTTCGTGTGCGGATTGTCGACGCGGAACACCGTGACCCCGCGCTTCACCCAGGTGAGAACGACGTCACGCAGCGCCTCCCAGAGGCCTCGCCAGTCCTCGGACTCGAAGTTGACGTTGTAGATGTCCTGATAGCGCTTCGGCGGGTTCTCGGCGTACTTCAACGTGCCGTCGGGCAGGCGGTTGAACCACTCCGGGTGCTGCTTCAGCCACGGATGGTCGGGCGAGCACTGGATCGCGAAATCGAGCGCGATCTCGATGCCGTGCTTCTTCGCTGCGGCACAGAGTTTCTCGAATTGGGGGAGGGTGCCGAGCTCCGGGGCGATCGCGTCGTGCCCGCCTTCTTCCGACCCGATCGCCCAGGGGCTCCCGGGGTCGTTCGTCCCCGCTGCAAGAGCGTTGTTTCGCCCCTTCCGGTTCGTGTGGCCGATCGGGTGCACGGGCGGCAGATAGACGACGTCGAAACCGAGCTCGGCAAGCTGCGGCAGGACCGCACGCACGCCGTCGAATCCGCCCCACGAACGCGGGAACAGCTCGTACCAGGAGCCGAAGCGCGCAAGCTCGCGGTCGACGTCGACCTCGTACGTCGGCGACCACGTCTTCTCCGCGCGGTCGCCCGCAGGCGAAGCGAGCGCCGCATCGACGGTCAGTCGCTCGACGCCGAGCAGCACCGCGCCCTCGGAGAGCTCGCTCGCAAGGTTCTTCTGGCCCGCGTCCACCTTGCGCCGCAGCTCCTGCTGGAACGACGCAACGCGATCGACCCAGGCCTCGACGCGGTAGCACCACGTCCCGACCCGGTCGACCTCGAAGAAGCCGGCCCACTCGTCGTTGCCGAGTGGCTCGAGCACGGCCTCGAGCCACCGTGTCGCGCCGGCGGGCTTGTAGCGCACGGCGGCGCCGATCAGCTCGTGCCCGTCGCGGAAGACACGCGCAGCCACGTCGACGCGTTCGCCCACGGTGCGCTTCACCGCATAGCGTCCACAGTCGACCTGGGGCGTCACCCCTTGGATCTGGATGCGCGCCGGAGGCTGGAGTGTCTTGGGAAGGGGCACGTCGCTGACGCGTTTCGAGAATACGCGGAGTTGAAACCGTACTTGCGGTCTGACCCGAGCCGCGCAACGTCACCGGCCAGACCACTTAGTACCGTTCAGGCAGCCGTGACGCTGCCGCGCTCATCCGGGGTCTTCCTGCACCCGACCTCGCTTCCGGGCGGTCGCCTCGGCGACGAGGCGTACCGCTTCGTCGACTGGCTCGAGGCGGCAGGACAATCCTGGTGGCAGGTGCTGCCCCTCGGGCCGCCCGACGAGTTCGGCTCGCCGTATCGCACGAGCTCCGCCTTCGCGGGCTCGCCCGAGCTGCTCGCCGATCCAAAGGCCGCGGTCTCGGCCGACGAGGTGGAGGAGTTCGTCGCGCGCCACCCCTACTGGTCGGCGCACTGGGCGCACTTCGCAGGCCCGGGGGCGATCGCCGACCAGGTGCGCTTCGACCGGGAGTGGAGCGCGTTGCGAACGTACGGTCGCGAGCGCGGCGTCCGCCTGATCGGCGACGTGCCGATCTACGTCTCCGACGTGGGCGCCGACGTCGCGGCCTGGCCGGAGCTCTTCGCGAAGGGCGAGGTGGCGGGGGCGCCGCCCGACGTGCTGAACGCGAACGGACAGCACTGGGGCAACCCGCTCTACGACTGGTCCGTCCACCGCTCGACGGGTTACCGCTGGTGGGTCGAGCGCTTCCGCCGCACCTTCGAGCTCGTCGACATCTCGCGCATCGACCATTTTCGCGGCTTCGTCTCGTACTGGGTGATCCCCGCGTCCCACAAGACCGCCCGCCACGGCACCTGGAAGCGCGGCCCCGGCGCAGAGCTCTTCCATGCTGTGGAGGGGGCGCTCGGAGACCTGCCGCTGATCGCCGAGGACCTCGGCCTGATCACGCCGCCGGTGCGAAGCCTGCGCGACGAGCTCGGGCTCCCCGGCATCGTCGTGCTCCTTTGGGCCTTCCGCAGCGCGCCCTCCAACCCGCACGCGCTGCGCAACCACCGCGAGAACCTCGTCGTCTACACGAGCACGCACGACACCGACACGACCGTCGGCTGGTTCGCAGCGCTCAAGGCGCGCCAGCGCCGGGCGACTGGACTCGACCCGCGCGAGCCGAATTGGGGGTTGATCGAGCTCGCGATGGGATCGCCGGCGTCACTCGCCATCGTCCCTGTGCAGGACGTGCTCGGCCTGGGCAGCGAAGGCCGCATGAACCGGCCCGGGAAGGTCGGGGGCAACTGGGCGTGGCGATTGAAGCGCGGGCAGCTCACGGACGAGCACGCAGCGCGGCTCCGCGCGGCCGCCGAACGCGGCGGCCGTACGGCGACGACCGCGTAACGATCCCTCGTCGCTCGTCGCGGAGCTGCGCGTAACCGGTCTGACACCTTCCGTTCGCGGAGCCGTTGCCCATGTGAACGGCACACCGGTGGAGGATCGGCGCGACCACTGCGGCATCAACGACTCACGAGGGGGAAAGAACGATGAAACGACGCATCCTCTGGATGCTGCCGGCACTCGCCGGCGCAGCAACACTGGCCACCATCGGCCTTGCGAACGGGGGCAACGACGCGTACACGAGCGTGCCGGCGAACGTCAAGGCGGCCGGCTACGCACCGTCGTCGACGCTCTCGCCGGAGCTCCGGCAGACGCTCGCCGCACAGGGCTCGACGCCGCTCGAGAATCCGCAGGGCCCCATCGGCTGGTACGGCTACATCAACGACACACCGAGCCCGGACGACCCGACGTTGCCGCAGATGGTCCCGGCCACGACGCCGGCGGCCGAGGCGCAGAAGACGGAGCCGGACAAGAACACGTACCTCGTCCTGCGGGGCCAGCACGGCGCCGACCCAGGGTACGACTACGGCACGCATTTCCTCTTCCAGGGGCACGAGGTCGGGGCGAAGATCGCAGGCTCGCCGCTGGGTCAGAGCCTCATCACGCGGATCAACCTCGATGCCGACTTGGCGCACCGCGTGACGCTCCTCGCGTCGCAGGACTCGACGGGCCAGCCGATCCAGGGCATCGACGGCTCGACGTGGGACCCGTGGGCGAGACGCCTGTTGTTCACGACCGAGAACAGCGGCGCACCGACGTACGCCGCAACCGCGAACTATCCGTCGACGGTCACCGACGTCTCGGGCGCGCTCGGGCGCGGCGGCTACGAGGGCATCCAGGACGACTCTGACGGCAACATCTGGATCGTCGAGGACGTCGGCGGCCCCAATAAGCCGGGGACGACCGCGAAGCAGCCGAACAGCTTCATCTACCGCTACGTGCCGCGTCATCCGGGCGACCTCACGAACGGCAAGCTGCAGGTGCTGCAGGCGCTCAACGGCGGCCATCCGGTCACGTTCGAGTCGCAGGCCGCGGTCAACGCGCCCGACCAGGTCGCGCTCCGCACGTACGGCGCCTCGTACGACACGAGATGGATCACGATCCACGACACCGCCGCCGACGGGACCGCGCCGTTCGGGGCGAACGCGCTGGCGAAGGCGGCGCACGGTACGCCGTTCAAACGGCCCGAGAACGGCCAGTTCCGCCCGGGCACGCACTTCGGCGAGTTCTACTTCGACGAGACGGGAGACACGAACGCGACGAGCCCCGAGAACGGCGATCCGACCACCGGCGCCGGCGGGGCAGGCGGCTGGACGTCGATCTTCAAGCTCGTCCAGCGTGATCCGTCGGACAACACCGGCAAGCTGTCCCTCTTCTACGAGGGCAACGAGTCGGTCGCCGGTCTCGACAACGTGACGTTCATCTCGCGGAACCTGATCACGTTCGTCGAGGACGCGGGTGACACGCTGCACTCGCAGCGCAAGGCCCTCGACTCGGGATTCATCTGGGACGTGACGAAGGACTACTCGCACGGCGCCCAGCCGACGCGCTGGCTCGGTGAGGGCCGCGACCCGTCGGCGACGCTCGACTCGGCGAACGGCGGCTTCGGCAAGAACGAAGGTGACAACGAGATCACCGGCGTGCACGTGTCCGACGGCGATCCCAGCCCGAACGGGCTCCTCGGCGCCAAGATCCCCGACTTCGGGAACGGCGGCTGGCGCTGGTTCTACACGCAGCAGCACGGCGACAACTTCACGTGGGAAGTTCTGCCGGCGTCCCAGGGCGACGGCCAAGGCGGGCACGACTACCGCTAGCCCCCGCACGGCACTCCAGCAGGACGCGAAAGGCCCGAGCTCCGGGCCTTTCGCGTTCTCCGGGCTCGGAGCCGCGGCCGAAGCGGTAGCCGGAAGGTGACGGGGCGGTAGCGATCCGTCATCGCACGTCCGAACGTCGCCGCGCATGGAGAAGCTTCGAGGGAGATGCGTCAGGCCTTCGAGCTCGTGCTGGCAGGAACGTGCTTCGCGGTGGGCCTCGCCTGCTGCGCCGGAAGCTGGCGCACGATGCTCGCGGCGCGGATCGGCATGGGCGCCGCCGTGGCCCGCTACGGCGTCGGGTCGCTCACCAACACGTTCCTCCCGGGACGCGCCGGCGACGCGGTGCGCGTCGGCCTCTTCGGTCGCGTCGCACCCGGCGGCGTGCTCGCTGTCGCC
>DATEXK010000450.1:0-4344 GCA_035257065.1 Gaiellaceae bacterium
TCGCGTTGATCCTTGAGCACGCACTCTCGCCGGACGTGAAAGCCAAGCCGGTGGTACTGCGCCGGTTCGAGGCACGAACGCTTGAAGCGCTACTGCGCGAGCACACGTCTGCCGCCGCCTAAGCAACGCGAGCGAACGCCCACCGCCGCCTAAGTAAGAGGAGCGAACCACTCGGCGTTGCGACCGTCCGCTTCACGCCGAGCTTGTTCTTCGCTGTCGTATGCCTTGATCCGTGCGCCGGAGGGAGCGACGAGCCTCCACCTATCGCTCTCCTTCCAGCACGTCCAGCCCGACGGGTTGGTTCGAACGCTCCCGACGACCTTCCCTGACCGCGTGCGCTTCTCCATGCCCCTGTGGGGTGCATTAACTCGGTCGCGACGCCGGATGTGCTGATTTGCAGGAGGATCGAGTTTGTGCACCCCACGAGCTCGTGGACCACGGCGAGACGACCGCCGACGCGGTCGAGCACGGGATCAAACGGACAGCGAGCACCGTCACATCCGCGGCGGTCGTGATGGTCGCGGTGTTCGGGATCTTCGCTTCGCTCCGCACGCTCGACATCAAGCAGCTCGGCGTCGGGCTCGCGGTCGCGGTGCTGATCGACGCGACGATCATCCGCGGTGTGCTCCTGCCCGCGACGATGAAGCTGCTCGGCGACTGGAACTGGTACCTGCCCCGCTGGCTCGAATGGCTGCCCCGGCTCTCGACGGAGGCGGGGCCGCCCGAGCAGCAGCCCCTTGAGGCCGCTCCGGCGCTCGATTAGGCAGGCGAACGGGCTCTCAGGCGGTCTTTACCCGGGCCTCCGAATCGGCGCTAGCCTGGGCGCTGGTGGAGGCCGGAAAGTATCGAGTCCTCGTCGCCGAGGACGACGAAGCGTTTCAGCAGAAGATCGCGGGCGTGCTGGTCGACGACGGCCGGTTCGAGGTCGTGGGGCTCGCGAGCAACGGACGCGACGCGGTCGATCTCGCCGAGCGCCTGCGGGCGGAGATCGTCGTGATGGACATCGAGATGCCCTTCTGCGACGGCGTCGAGGCGACGCGCCTGCTGCAGGAGGCGACGCCCGACGTGCAGGTCGTGGCGATCAGCGGCCACAACTACGAAGAGCGGGTGCTGGAGATCCGGGATGCAGGCGCCGTCGACTACGTACGCAAGTCACGGATCGACGACGACCTGGTCGCAGTGCTCGAGGCGCTCGTCCTCGCGCTCCACAAGCGGTAGACGCTTGCTGCGAGAGGCGGCGCGGGCCGATCGGTCAAGAGCCGGAGGTGGGACTCGAACCCACGACCTATTCATTACAAGTGAATTGCTCTTCCAGCTGAGCTACTCCGGCACGCTGGCAGGGTAGCGCGACTCAAACGAACGGCCACCACTGTTTGAGGACAGCGGCGGCGCTACTCGAGATCAACGGCCGCAACCTGGTTCCTGAGCAACCAGGTCGATAGCAGCGCGACGATGACGACGGCGTGGCGACCTCGTTGCGAACCAGGTGGCTATCGGAATGGGCGCTCCGCGCCCGCCTGCTTATAGCGTGACTTCGCGTGCCTTCTGGTGCGTGATGATCTTGCGCTTCACGCGCTGCAACGCGTTGTCGATCGTCTTCGTGTCGCACTCGAGCCGCTCCGCCATGTCCTCGTACGACGAGCCTTCGAGGTAAAGACGAAGCGCGTCGGCCTCGAGCGAGGAGAGGCCGCTGCCGAGGCAGAGGACGAGACTCTGCAGCTCCTCGGTGGAGATCACCATCACCGACGGCTCGTGCACCGCCGGGCCGGGGAGCGCGTCGCCGAGGGAGCACTCGCCGTCCGAGTCCTGGCCGGCAGGCGTGTGGCTGAACGACACGTACGTGTTCAGCGGCGCGTGCTTGAAGCGGGTGGCGGTCTTGATCGCCGTGATGATCTGCCGGGTGACGCAGAGCTCCGCAAAGCTCCGAAACGACGTCTCCTTGTCGGTGCGGAAGTCGCGCACGGCCTTGTACAGGCCGACGAGGCCCTCCTGGATCAGATCCTCGGAATCGCCGCCTGCGAGGAAGTACGAGCTCGCCTTCAGCCGGACGAAGCCGGTGTAGCGACGCATCAGCTGGTCCATGGCAACGCTGTCGCCGTTGCGGGCCTTCAAGACGAGCTGGAGATCCTCAAGCTCTCGTTGAGCCTTCTGCGGCGAATACGCTGGTGCAGTACGAGCTGACACGAGGCCTCCCCCCGAGTTTTCATGGGCAATCTCCGGATCGGCACTTCTGCGCCTCTCCTAAAGTCTCACCCTGAACTTGAGGGCGAAGATAGCAACAGATTGAAGTATTTACAAGTCCATTTGCAATGGACCCAACATGATACGAACAGGTGTTCGTCCTTACCGTTGGCCGAAAGAGCGCGTCCCCTGGCCAGGTGCACGACTCGCCTACTTGCCGCGGCGCAGGCGCTCGAGCTCGGCGAGCGTTGCGGCGTCGAGCTTGTCGCGCAGGTCGCCGCGGGTGCGGTCGATATGGCTCGGCGGGATCAGCTCGGCGAGGAAGTCGGCCGACGAGAGCTTCTGCACCTGGGCGCCCGACGTCCCGCGCACGGCGGCGTCGGAGGAGACGACGGCCACCTGCTCCTGGCCCCGGTGGTCGGCGGCGAGGCGCTCGATCAGCGTGTCCGCGTCGACCGCCCAGTGCACGTCGAGCCGCCCGTGGCTCTCGTCCGGGCCGTGGCCGTCGAAGACGAGGATGCCGCGCGCGCCCTTGCCGGCGACCCAGCTCGCAAGCAGGTCGCGCAGCTCGGCGGGCGAGTCGAAGTTGCCGGCGTGCAGGAGGTTGAAGCCGTCGAACAGGTAGAGCGTCGGCTCAGCCATTCCGCTGGCGACGCGCTTCATAGAGCAACAGCGCCGCGGCAACGCTGACGTTCAGCGACTCCACGTGCCCGAGCTGCGGGATGGAGACGGCGAGGTCGCACGTCCGGCGCACGAGTGGGCGCAGGCCCTTCCCCTCCGCGCCGAAGACGAAGGCGAGCCCGCCGGAGAGATCGGCCTGCCACATCGGCGTCGCGTTCTCGGCGTCGGCGGCGACGACCCAGAGGTCGCCGCCCTTGATCTCCTCGAGGTAGCGGGCGAGGTTCGTGACCACGGCGATCGGCAGGTGCTCCACCGCGCCGGCCGACGCCCGGCAGACGGTCGGCGTGACAAGCGCCGAGCCGTGCGAGGGCACGACCACGCCGGTCGCGCCCGCGCCTTCGGCGCTGCGGATGACGGCGCCGAAGTTGCGCGGATCGCTCACCTGGTCGAGGCAGGCGATCAGCGGACGCTCGACCAAGGGGAAGTTGTACGCGTCCGCGTACTTGAACGGCTCGCACCAGGCAAGCACGCCCTGGTGGTCGCGACTGCCGGCGGTCTCGCTGATGTCCTTGTCGAGCTTCACCTGGACGCGCGGCTGCTTCGTCTCGCGCAGCCACGGCTCGGCCTTGACCGCCCGCTCGGTCGCCCAGAGCTCGAGCACCTCGCGCGGGCCGCGGAGCGCCTCCCGCACCGGACGGCGGCCGTAGACCTGCTCCCGCGTCATGGATGAAGGAGCTGGTAACCGTCCGGAGTGTCTCGGACCATCCAGCCGTGCTTGGCAATCTCCGAACGCAGACGGTCGGACTCCTCCCAGTTGCCCTCAGCCCGCGCACGCTGTCTCTGTTCGGCGAGCTCGACGATCATCGGGGGCGCTTCATCGTGCTCGGCGAGCGAACCCAAGCCAAACAGCTTGAGCCCTTCCCGGAGGTCGCCGCCGAGCCCCTTGTTCCGCCACTCATGGAAGAGCGCGAGCGCGCGCGGTGTATTGAAGTCGTCATCGAGGACCTCGACTAACCGTTCCCACTCCAAGGGCTCCTGGCCGAGCGGCACGCCGTCGAGAGCGTCCCGAAAGCTTCCGACCTGCGCCTTCGCCTGCTGCAGTGTCTCGTCGGTGAAGTCGATCGGCTTGCGCCAGTGCGCAGTCATGAAGAAGAGCAGCACGACCTCCCTTCCCCACGTGTCGATCACGTTGCGGAGCGAGACGTCGTTCCCGAGCGACTTCGACATCTTCTCGCCGCCGAACTCGAGCATCCCGTTGTGCGTCCAGATGCGGGCGAACTCGTGCCCGACGGCGCGGGACTGGGCGAGCTCGTTCTCGTGGTGTGGGAAGACGAGGTCGAGTCCGCCGCCGTGGATCTCGAACACCGGGCCGAACGCCTCCTCGGCCATCGCCGAGCACTCGATGTGCCAGCCCGGGCGGCCCCGGCCCCACGGCGCGTCCCAGGCGGTGTCCTCGCCCGGTTTGTTCGCCTTCCAGAGCGCGAAATCGCGGGGATCCTCCTTCAGCGGGCTCGGCTCCTCGCCCTGCTCCATCTGATCGGG
>DATEXK010000451.1:0-5381 GCA_035257065.1 Gaiellaceae bacterium
AGGCGCACGCCCGCGGCCTGGAGGCGGCGGAGCACCGTCCCCGTATCGCCGTGCGGCCGGAAGTAGACCGGGCCGCGGTCGGCGGCGAAGCGCTCCAACAGGGGCCGCCAGTCGCCCAGCCGCTCGTCGAGCAGAGCGGCCGCCGCGATGCGGTCGTCCGGCACGTCGAGCTCGACGTGCGTTCGCCTCGCGGCGTCCTCCAGCCAGTCCTGCCAGAGCGGCCGGGTGTCGGCGAGGACCGAGTCGAGATCGAGGGCCAGAGCGTCCACTGCACACGATGCTAGACTCGCGCCCTCAAACCGGCGAGCGGTAAGGGAACTCCGGTGCAAAGCCGGGACGGTCCCGCCGCTGTAAGGGGAGACGCTTCCCCACCACGTGCCACTGAGCCTCGCGAGGCTCGGGAAGGCGGTGGGGGAGGGCGCCCCGAGTCAGAAGACCTGTCGCTCGCCGCGAAACCCGAACCCCTCGCGGAAGGAGGATTCGTTGCTTCGCCGTTCCCTCATTGCTGTCGCCGTGCTCGCTGCGGCCTTCGCGGTGGCGCCCTTTGCCGCCGCCGCTGTCGTCCACATCCGGGTCGAAGGAAAGACGGTCACCATCTTCGGCTCGACCGAGCCGCGCGTCTCTGCGACGACACCGCTCGAAGCACTGCAAACGGCGTCGCGCGCCGCCGAGTTCTATGTCCACGTCACCGCGGCGTCGTTCGGCAACTACGTCGACCAGGTCGGTCTCTACGGCGGCAGTGGCTCTGCCGGCTGGGTGTTCAAGGTCAACGGCGTCTCGCCACCCGTCGGAGCCGATCAGGTGCAGCTGAAGGACGGCGACGTCGTCGAGTGGTACTACGCGAGCTTCGGTTCGACCGGCGGGCCGCCGACGCTCGTTGTGAAGCCTGCGGCGAAGGGCTGTTACGCCGCATCGGGTCTCGACGACACCGGTGCGCAGAAGGTGCCGTCCGGGCTCGTCTATCACGTCGACGGCCGCATCGTTCCGGCCGCGGCGGGCCACATCTGCTTCACGAAGCCGCACGGGCTCATCTGGGCGACGGCGCCCGGCACCGTGCGGTCGAATCGCCTGCCGTGATCCGCTCCGCCCTCGTCGCTGTCGCCGCCGCCGCGCTCCTTGCGGGCTGCGGCGGCAGCGGCGCGGGCCACGGCACAGCGACGCTCTGGCTGACGCGTGACGAGGGAAAGACGGTGTTGCTCGTGCGCTCGGTACCCGCGGACGAGAGCGTGCTGCAGGCGCTCGAGCGCTCGACGAAGATCACGACTCGCTACGGCGGCCGCTTCGTCGAGTCCGTCAACGGCCTCTCCGGCTCGATCGTCGCCCGGCACGACTGGTTCTACTTCGTCAACGGCGTCGAGGGCGATCGCGGCGCGACCGATTACCGGCTGCGCGCCGGCGATATCGCCTGGTGGGACTATCGCGACTGGGGCCGGTCGGGCATGAGCGTGCCCGCGGTCGTCGGCGCGTTCCCCGAGCCGTTCGTCCACGGATACGACGGCAAGCCACGCCCGACGATCGTGCTCGGCCCGAAGACCGCGGCCGTACGTCGAATCGCACGGCTCGTGCACGCGACGCAGATCGCGCCTGCGGCGACCACCCGCGTACGCGGCGGCGTGAACACGCTGACGATCCGGCCGGCGACCACCACGAGCTTCACCGCCGACTGGCACGACGGCGCCGCCCACTTCGTGTATGTGGGAGACCCGCAGCGGCTGCTCAGCGACCCGTCCCTCTACCGGCACCGCTATCGCGTCCCGTGAGGCCGACCGTCGCAGCGTTGTTGCTCGCCGGCGTGTGCGCCGGTGCGCTGCTCGCGCACCGGCTCGTCGCGTTGAGCGTGCTCGTCGCGGTGCTGCTCGTCGTGTGCCTCCGCGCGGGTCGCCGTGCAAAGCCGTATCTCTGGGGAACGCTCTCGAGCGCCGGCTTCGTGTTCCTGCTCTCTCCCTTCCTCCAGTCGACCGGGTATCACGAGCTCTGGATCGGACCGCGCATCCCCGTGCTTGGCACTCTCGACGTCACGAGCGAGGAGCTGCACATCGCGGGCCTGAACGCGCTGCGGCTTGCCGCGGTCGGTCTCGCGTTCGCGGTGTACGCGCTCCTGCTCGACCACGATCGCCTCATCGCAGCGGCGACTGCGCGGCGCTCCGTGCTCGCGGCGGCGCTCGCAACGAGGCTCGTGCCGACGCTGGAGCGGGACGCGCGCGGGCTGGTCGAGGCGCTGCGGGGCCGAGGGCTCGCGCCGCGAGGTCTGCACGGACACGCTGCGCTCCTGTCGCCGTTGCTCGCCGGGTCGCTCGAGCGCGGCCTCAACCTCGCCGAAGCGATGGAGGCGCGCGGCTTCGGCCGTCCGGGTCGCACGCGCCTTCCCGCGCCGCCGTGGCGTTTGCCGGATGCCGTCGGCGTCGCGGGCGCGATCGTCGCGGTCGTGGCGGGGGCGTTGTGGCTCTAGCGTCGCTCACCCGGCTCTCGTTCTCGTATCCCGGCGGCGGGCTCGCGCTCGACGATGTGACGCTGTCGGTCGAGCCCGGAGAGGTACTGCTCCTGCTCGGCCCGTCGGGCTCGGGGAAGTCGACGGTGCTGCGCGCGCTCGCCGGTCTCGTGCCGTGGTTCCACGGCGGACGGTTCGAGGGCCGCGTCGAGGTCGCCGGCCGCGACACACGCCATACCCGGCCCGCCGAGCTTGCCGGCACGGTGGCCACCGTGTTCCAGGATCCCGAGGACCAGGTCGTGCTCGGCCGGGTGGAGGCCGAAGTCGCCTTCGGCCTCGAGAACGTCGGCACGCCGCCGCGCGCGATCGCCCGGCGTGTTACGGACGCACTCGAAGCCGTCGGCGCGGCGCATCTTTCGGGCCGCCGGGTCACGGAGCTCTCCGGCGGTGAGCTGCAGCGCGTGTGCCTCGCCTCTGCGCTCGCGCTTGCGCCCCAGCTCCTGCTACTCGACGAGCCGTCCTCGCAGCTCGATCCCGAAGGTGCCGCGGCGTTCTTCGAGCACGCGCTCGACACCGGCGCCGCGGTCGTGCTCTCCGAGCAGCATCCGGCGCTTGCACTCCCGCTCGCGGACCGCGTTGCCTTTCTCGAGCGCGGCCGCGTGCTGCTCGACGCGCCGCGGGACGAGGCGCTCGCCTGGCTCGAGGAGCACCGCCCGGCCTGGGCCCTCGAGCCTCGTCACAGGCTGTTACAAGGTTCCGAAGTCGGGGAGGTCGTCTGCCGGGTCGAGGACGTGACGTTCGCGTACGCCGACGGACCACCCGCGGTCGACGGGGTCTCGCTCGAGCTTCGCCGTGGGGAGATCGTCGCGCTCACCGGCCCGAACGGCTCCGGGAAGTCGACCCTCGCCAAGCTCGCCGCCGGCCTACTCGAGCCGCAGGGCGGCAGCGTCACACGCATGGGACGCGCGTCCTTCCTGCTCCAGGATCCGGGCCGCTACCTCGTGCGCGAGCGGGCGCAGGACGAGGTGGAGCTCGGCGCCGACCCGGAGCGTGCGCGACGTGCGATCGCTGATGTCGGTCTCACGGGCTACGAGGAGCGGCACCCGAGCGATCTCTCGACCGGCGAACGTGAGCGGCTCGCTCTGGCGACCGTGCTCGTCACCGAGCCCGACCTCCTGGTGCTCGACGAACCGACGCGCGGCATCGATCCCGAGCGCAAGGCGCAGCTCGCGGAGTTGCTGTGCGCACAGGCGCAGACACGCGCGACGCTTCTCGTGACGCACGACCGCGCGTTCGCCGATTCGGTCGCAGACCGCGTGGTGTCGCTCGCGCCCGAGCGGGAGGTCGTGCGTGCGTAGTCGCATCGCCCGCATCACATTCCTCGCTTCGATGGCGGCCGCGACCGTGGTGGCCTTCGCGACGCACGCGTCCGCGCTCGCCCTGCTCCTCGCCGCGATCGCATTGCTCGCGGGCGCCGCGACGTGGCTCGACGGCGGCCCGCAGTCGGCGAAGGAGATCACGGTGATCGCGACGCTTGCAGCTGCGGCGGCCGCAGGGCGTGTGCTGATGGCGCCGGTGCCGGACGTGCAGCCGGTGACGGTGATCGTCGTCGCGACCGGCGTCGCTCTCGGTGCGCGCGCCGGCATCGGAGTCGGCGCCGCAGCGGCCTTCGTCTCGAACTTCTTCCTCGGCCAGGGTCTCTGGACGCCGTGGCAGATGCTCGCGTGGGGAGGCTGCGGTGCGGTCGGCGCATTGCTCGCGCCGCTGCTGCGCAGGCGCATCCCGTTCGCGATTGTCTGCTGTCTCCTCGGCTTCGCGTTCGGCTTCGTGCTCGACATCTGGAACTGGTACGGCTTCTATCCGCACACGTGGCCCTCGTTCGTGGCACGCCAGGCGACGGGGCTTCCGTTCGACGTCGCACACGCGACCGGCAACCTTGCGCTGGCGCTTGCGGCCGGGCCCGAACTGCGCCGGCTGCTCGAGCGGTACGGGCGCAGATTGAAGACGGAGATCGTATGGGTGTGAAGCTCGCCGTCCTCGCGGCCGCGACCGTGCTCTCCTTCGTCCAGGGGCGCGCGCAGCCCGACGGCGGTTACGCGGAGCCCGCGGGAAGCTCGACAGTCGGTCTCACTGCGACCGCCGTGCTCGCGCTGCGGGCCGCGGATGCGCCGGCTCCCGCCGCGGCGCGCGCGTATCTCCAGGCGCACGAGCAGGGCCTGACGGCCACGGAGATCGAGCTCTCTGTGCTGGCCGAGTCGGTGAGCGGCGGCGTTTCTCCCGGACTGCTCGACTCGCTGCACGCGCTCGAGCATCCGTCCGGTGCCATCGGCCCCGCGGTCAACTCGACCGTCTGGGGCATCCTCGCGCTCCGGCAGGCAGGCGAGGCCGTCCCGCCGCAGACCGTGCGCTTCGTCACGCGCGCACAGACCAAGGGCGGCGGCTTCGCGTGGGCCGTCGGCCTCCCGCCCGACACCGACGACACCGCCGCGGCGGTGCAGGCGCTCGTCGCCTCTGGTGTGCGCGGCGCGACGATCGCACGCGCGCTTGCGTACATCCGTACGCGCGCGCGACCCGATGGAGGCTTCGAGCTGCAACGGGGCACGGGGTCGAACGTGCAGTCGACGTCGTGGGCAATCCAGGCCTTCGTCGCGGCCGGCGTAAAGCCGCCTGCGGCGGCGTTCCGGTTCCTCCAGCGTATGCAGCGTCCCGACGGAAGCCTGCGCTTCTCGCCGCGCTACGCGACGACGCCGCTCTGGGTCTCCGGTCAGGCGCTGCCCGCGCTGGAGCGCCGAGCGTTCCCGCTCCGCTAGGTGCCGACGCGTACCCTTGCTCTTTGATGGCCAGCGCCTCGATTCTCACGATCGGGAACGAGCTCGTCTCGGGCGACGTGCCGAACACGAACGGTTCGTGGCTTGCGAAGCGCCTCGCGCCGCTCGGCGTAACGGTGCGCATG
>DATEXK010000452.1:0-2320 GCA_035257065.1 Gaiellaceae bacterium
CGCTGACCGGCTCGCACATGTCGGCGGTCGTGCACCGGGGCGGGACGTACCGCATCGCCGTGCGCTACAGCCCGTACTGGCGCGCGTCGCACGGCTGCCTCAGCGAGGGCAAGGACGGAATGCTGCGGCTCGCGACGCGCAGGCCGCAGATCGTGGGCCTCGCCTTCGACGTCACACCGGGCCGCGCCCTCAGCCAGCTCGCCGGCGACGCGCCCGACTGCTCGTTGCCGAAGCGCTAGACGCGCCGCGCTGACGACGCCTCAGACGGACATGTCAGGTGCCTGGCACCGGACGCGGCTCTTCCGGACACGTCAGACACCTGGCACCGGACACGCCTCCAACGGACACGTAGCATCACCTGGTCCCGGACACGGCTCCAGCGGACAGGTCTGGTGCCTGGCACCGGACGTGGCTCCGGCGGACATGTCGGGTGCCTGGCACCGGACGTGGCTCTGCCGGACGCGGCCGGCGGCGCTAGACGCGGCGGACGAGCTCGTCGAGCGGCTTGCGGTTCGCCTTCGCGGACCACTCTTCCGCGCTGCGCGACTGCGGGTCGCGCGGCTTCGCGGGATAGCCGAACGAGAGGATCGATTTCACCGGCCCGCCACAGACGTGCGCTGCGGCCTCGGGATCCTTGATCCCGTTCGGGCACGACGCGACGCCGTCGTTCCACGCGGCGAGCATCATGTTCTGTGCACAGCGGCCGACGTCCATACCGCCCGCTTCGCCGACGATCGCCACGACGAGCGTCCCGCCGAGCACGTTCTCGGGCCTGTACACCGCGTGTGCGAGCTCGGCGCGCGCCGTCTCGACGACGACGAACTCCCACAGCTGCGTGTTGCGCGAGCTGCCCGCGAGCCGTCCCGCGTCGAGGATGCGCGTCACGACGTCTTCGGGCACGGGCGTGTCGGCGTACTCCCGTACGTCGCGCTTGCTCGCAATGGCGAGCCGGGCGTCCATCAGTGACGGAGGAACGACGGGACGTCCATGTCGTCCTCGTCGTTGCGCCTGGTGGAACCGGTCGGGCTGGCCGTCAACGCGGGCGTCGAGAAGAGCGGCCTGCGGGCGCGTGTGCCGCGGCCGATACCGGTTGCGACGACGGTGACCCAGACCTGGCCCGCGAGCCGGTCGTCGACGGTCGCGCCGAAGATGATGTTCGTGTCGTCGGTGGCTGCGCCGCGAATCACCTCGGCGGCCTCGTTCACCTCGATCAGCGTCATGTCGTCGCCGCCGGCGATCGAGAGCAGGATGCCGGTCGCGCCGGTGATCTCCTCGTCGATCAACGGCGAGCGCAGCGCGCGCTCGGCGGCTTCCTTCGCGCGATTCTCGCCGGTGGAGGCGAAGCCGATGCCCATCAACGCCGTGCCGGAGTCGCTCATGATCGTGCGCACGTCGGCGAAGTCGAGGTTGATCAGGCCGGGCATCGTGATCAGGTCGGTGATCCCCTGCACGCCCTGGCGGAGCACGTCGTCCGCGACCTTGAACGCGTCGAGCATCGAGGTCGAGCGGTCGAGCACCTCGAGCAGGCGGTCGTTCGGAATCACGATCGTCGTGTCGCACGCCGCACGCAGCGCCTGGACGCCCTGCTCGGCCTGCGTGCGCCGCTTCGTCCCCTCGAACTTGAACGGCGTCGTGACGATGCCGACGGTGAGCGCACCGAGGTCGCGTGCGATCTTCGCGATGACCGGCGCAGCGCCGGTGCCGGTTCCGCCGCCCTCGCCCGCGGCGACGAACACCATGTCCGAGCCGCGCAGCGCGTGCTTCAGCTGGTCGTAGCCCTCCTCGGCCGACGCGCGACCGATCGCAGGATCGGCACCCGACCCGAGGCCCTGCGTGAGATCGCGGCCGATGTGGATCTTCACCGACGCGTCGCTCATGTGCAGCGCCTGGATGTCGGTGTTCACGGCGATGAACTCGACCTGGCTGATCCCCGCGTCGATCATCCGGTTGACGGCGTTGATGCCTGCGCCGCCGACGCCGATCACCTTGATCACCGCGAGGTAGGCGCCGCTGTCCGGCCGTGGCGCGCGGTTCAGCCGCGCCGGCTGCTCGGGGAGCGGATCGACGTAGTGCGACCGTGGCGGCGCTTCGGTGAGAGACCGCGGCGGAGCTTCGCTGTGAGACCGCGGCGGAGCTTCGCCGTGAGGCACGGGCGGCTCGACGGCGCGCGGTGGCGGTACCGAGACCGGCGGCTCATACCTGGGCGCAGGGGGCTCGTGGCGAATCTGGGGCTCGGGCGTCGGGTCCGGCGCCGGCGTCGGAGGCACGGGATCGGGCGCGGGCGGGCCCGGCATCGGAGCAGGGGTCGGCGGGGGCGGAG
>DATEXK010000453.1:0-2146 GCA_035257065.1 Gaiellaceae bacterium
CGTGATCACGGGCGAGTACTCGACGGGAATGATCCGTGCGACGTTTTCCGCCGTCCCCAAACGGCTTCCAGTCCTTTGGGCCAAAGCGGGCGTCTTTGGAGCGATCACTTTGAGCCTCAGCGTGCCGGCGATGTTCATCGCCTTCTTCTCCGCTCAGGCGATTCTCTCGGGCCACACCTTGTTCGGCCACGACATCGCCCTCTCGATCTCCGATCCCGGCGTCGCGCGCGTCGTCGTCGGTGGCGCCCTCTACCTCACATGCGTGGGGCTTTTCGGGCTTGGTCTCGGCGCTATTCTCCGGAACACCGCCGGCGCCATCGGTGCCTTCGCCGCCGTCCTTTTCGTCATCCCGCCGTTGTTGAACGTGCTGCCGGCGAGTTGGGACGACGCGATCTCGCCGTACCTGCCAAGCAACGCCGGGCAGGCGATCATGCAGTTCGGGGCGTCCTCCCACACGCTCGGCCCGTGGACGGGCCTCGGCCTGTTCGCCGCCTATACCGCCGCTACGATCGCCGCCGCAGCCGTCTTGCTCAGGAGACGCGACGTCTAGAACGCGAATGCTCAAGCTCGTCGGAGTCGCCTCGGTCGTGGTCGTCCTCGCCGGTTGCGGCGGCGCGAAGAGCAACACGTCGACGAGGTCCACGACTACGAGTGCTCCCCTCGACCGGTGGGGAACCACGTGGCTGTGCCGCCCGGGCCTCGCGGACAATCCGTGCACCACTGACCTGGCGTCAACCGCCATCGCGCGCAACGGCGCGACGCGCCCCGAGCCGGCCTCCCCTGCGAGCCATCCGAAGGTCGACTGCTTCTACGTCTATCCGACGGTCAGCGACCAGTCGACGATCAACGCGAATCTCGCGATCGGGCTCCGGCAGGGCGAAGTCGCGATCGCGCAGGCGTCGCGGTTCTCACAGGTCTGCCGCGTCTATGCGCCGGTCTACCGGCAGATCACCCTGAGTGCTCTGGACCAGCCAGCGCGCATCACCCTCGCGGATGCGCTGATCGCCTACAACAGTGTGCTCGCGGCCTTCCGCGACTACCTGGCGCACTACAACCACGGTCGCGGGATCGTGTTCATCGGGCACTCGCAGGGCGCGTCGATCCTGATCAAACTGCTCAAGGATCAGGTCGATGCGAAGCCCGCGATGCGCCACCAGTTGGTCTCGGCACTCCTGCTCGGGGGCAACGTCACCGTCCGCAAGGGTCGCAGCACCGGGGGCGACTTCGACCACATTCCGCTCTGCGGCTCGAGCATGCAGACCGGTTGCGTCGTCGCCTACTCGAGCTTCACGGCCAAGCCGCCCTCGAACAGCCAGTTTGGCCGGACGACCTCGGATGCCGGCGTGAGCCTACTCGCCCCGCACAACATCTCGCCCAAGATCGCGATCGCGTGTGTGAACCCCGCCGCTCCTGCCGGCGGACAGACACGCCTCGATCCGTACGTTCCGTCCCTTTTCCTCCAGTTCCTCGCCGCAGGTGCTGCGCCGCAGGTGGGGACGCCCTGGGTCTCGTTCCCGGCCGAATACACGGCGAGCTGCAAGTCCTCCGGTAACGCAACCTGGCTCCAGGTCACCCATACCAGTGGGAGCCTCGATCAGCGTCCGCTGCTCGGGCAACTGGTCGACCCCGCGCTCGGCCTGCACATCCTCGACGTCAACATCGCGCTCGGCAATCTCGTCCAG
The DNA here is from genome assembly GCA_035257065.1 of Gaiellaceae bacterium. GTDB lineage: Bacteria > Actinomycetota > Thermoleophilia > Gaiellales > Gaiellaceae > Palsa-739. The sequence continues at coordinate 1,683 of DATEXK010000453.1, forward strand.
CTCGTCCGCGACGAGGCCGGTGCCTACCGCGGCTAGTCTCGGCCGCGCCAAAAGGGCACGACGGAACGCGCGATCATGTCGTGGGGTGCACTTATTCGATCTCGCTGCAAATCGACCGGATTCGGCACGCGGCTGAGTTTGTGCACCCCACGGGGAAGCCTGGGGCATGGTCGAGGACTGTTTGAGCGCGGCTGAAGCGGCTGAGGCCTCTCAGCGAGCTGGAGCGTAGAAGGGGTGGTTGAAGATCGGTGCGCATTGAAGGCGAGGTCGTGATTATCCGACCGGTGGATCAGGTCTTCGATTTTGTTGCCGATGAGCGCAATGAGCCCCGATACAACTCGCGCATGGTGCGTGCTGACAAGACCTCGCCTGGACCGATCGGGCGGGGCACGCGATTTCTGGCAGAGAGCGCGATGTTGGGTCGTGTTGTAGAAACGACCATCGAGTTCACCGACTACGAGCGA
>DATEXK010000454.1:0-5152 GCA_035257065.1 Gaiellaceae bacterium
GAGCGGTGCGAGCGCGCCGGTCGGGTTGTTGGGGTAGTTGACCCAGACGATCGCGGTTCGTCGCCACGTCTCGTCGTCGACGGCGTCGAGATCGGGGAGGAAGTCGTGATCGCGCAGGAGCGGCAGCGTGTGCACCTCGGCGCCGGCAAAGAGCGCGCCACGCTCGTACACCGGATACGCGGGCTCGCAGTAGACGACCACCCGCTTGTCCGAGTGCGGATCGACGAGAACCTGTGCCAGCGAGAAGATCGCCTCCTTCGATCCGTACGTCGGCACGATCTCGGTGTCCGGGTCGAGCACGATGCCGAACCGGCGCATGCACCAATCGGCGACGGCAGTGCGCAGCTCGGGCAGCCCCTGTGCAAGCGGGTACGGGGAGCGCTCCGGCAGTGCGTCGACGAGCGCCTGGCGGATCATCGGATCGGTCGGCTCGTTCGGATCGCCCTTGCCGAAGTCGATCACGTCGATGCCCTGCGCAACCAGGCGCCGCCTCGCCTCCTCGAGGCGGACGAACGGGTAGGACGCCATTCCCGCGAGCGTCGGCGCGATCGTGATCATGCGCTAGACGCTATCGAGGAACGAGCGGAGCGTCTCGAAGCACTGCTCGAGGCTCGCGATCGGGATCTGCTCGTCGACCTTGTGCGCATACGCCGTGGCGCCCGGCCCGTAGTTGATCGCGTCGATCCCCTGCTCGGCGAACTGGGCGACGGGTGTCCACGCCTGCTTCGGCGCGACGTCGGGCACGAGCTCGCGCAGCTTCAGGGCGAGCAGGTTGCCGAGTGCGGGCTGCGCGGACGGCGAGTTGCTGAGGATCTCGATCTCGCCGTGCGGCACGAGCTCGCGCAGTCGCGCCTCGGCTTCCGCCCGCGAACGGCCGGGTGCGTAGCGGAAGTTGAGCTCGACGCTCGCGGCCGCCGGGATGACGTTCGAGGCGATCCCTCCCTCGACGCGCACCGCGCTCACGACCTCCCGGTAGACGAGGCCGTCGAGCTCGACGTCGAGCGGCTCGAGGCGAACGAGCTCCTCGAGACCCTGCACGAGCTCGTGGATCGCGTTCACCCCGGTCCAGGGCCGCGCGGAGTGTGCGCTCTCGCCGCGAAAGTGCACGCGCGCCTGGATGTTCCCGAGGCAGCCGGCATGGAGGATCACGTCGGTGGGCTCGAGCACGACGGCGAGGTGCGTTCCGTCGAGGAGCGGCGTTGCGAAGAGCGCAGGCAACGGGCTCTCCGACACCGGCAGCTCCTCGCGATTGAAGAAGAGGTAGCGGCCGGGAGCGCCCGCGCGCGCGAGCTCGATCATCACGGCGAGCCCGCCCTTCATGTCGCTCGCGCCGACCCCGTGGACTGCGCCGCCCGCGATGTGGCCGGGGATGTTGCCCTGAGCGGGGATCGTGTCGAGGTGTCCGGCGAGGACGACCGGGGCGCGCGCGTCGCCGTAGAGCAGGACCTCTCCGTCGTCGAAGAGGGGCTCGAGCGGGACGAGCTCACGGACGAGCGCCACGAGGTCGGCCTCCTGACGGCTCTCCGATGGGACGTCGACGAGCTGGAGGGTTCGGGCGGCGAGGTCTGGGAGTGACACGGCAGTCGTCATAATGACTGTCGATGGCGCCACGTCAGCCCGATCCCTCGCCGGGCCTCGAGCCCGAGCGCGGGTTCGTCCTGGCCGTGCTCGCGCAGGGTGTCGATCCCGACGACGAGCTCGCGGAGCTCGAAGAGCTTGCGCGCACCGCGGGTGTGGAGCCCGTCGCGCGCCTTGTCCAGCACCGGGCGAGCCCGGATCCGCGCACGTACGTCGGCAAGGGCAAGTTGGACGAGCTGAAGCAGGCCTACAACGACGCGCGCGCCGAGGTGCTCATCGTCGACGACGAGTTGTCGCCGTCGCAGCAGCGCCTGCTCGAGAACGAGCTCAAGGCGCGCGTCGTCGACAGGACCCTGCTTATCCTCGACATCTTCGCGCAGCACGCGATCAGTGCGGAGGGAAAGCTCCAGGTCGAGCTCGCGCAGCTCGAGTACATCCTGCCGCGCATGCGCGGCATGTGGCAGCACCTCGAGCGCCTGGGCGGCGGTGTCGGTACGAGGGGCCCGGGCGAGTCGCAGCTCGAGACCGACCGCCGGATCGCGCGCCGGCGAGTCTCGCTGCTGCGCAATCGCCTGAAGGTGCTGTCGAAGCAGCGCGATGTGCGTCGCAAGGAGCGCACGCGCACGGAGACGCCGACGGTCGCCCTCGCCGGGTACACGAACGTCGGCAAGTCGACGCTGCTCAACGCACTCACCGACTCCGCCGTCTCGGTGCGCAACCGCCTCTTCGAGACGCTCGACCCGACGACGCGCGGCTTCGAGCACGACGGCCGCCGCTATCTCGTCACCGACACGGTCGGCTTCGTCCGCCGCCTGCCCCATCAACTCGTCGAAGGCTTCGCGGCAACGCTCGAGGAGACACTCGTCGCGGATCTGATCCTCCACGTCGTCGACGGCTCGGCGCCTGAGGAGCGTTTGATCGAGCAGATCGAGGCGGTCAACTCCGTCCTGCACGAGATCGGAGCCGACGACCTCCCCATGGAGCTCGTCGTGAACAAGATCGACGAGGTCGACCCGATGCACCGCCGGCGGCTTGCGAACCGACACCCGGAGGCGCTGCAGGTCTCGGCGGTCACGGGGGAGGGGATGGACGCGCTGCGGGCACGCATCGCGGACCGGTTTGCCGAGCGTTTCCAGGCCGTGCGGCTGCTGATTCCGTACGGCGAGGGAGCGAAGCTCAACGAGCTGTATGCGCTCGGCACGCCGATCGAGCAGCGCGAGGACACGGACGAGGGCGTCTTCGTCGTCGCACGCCTGCCGCGCCGCGAGATTCGCCGCTTCGCGCCGTATCTCGTCGCCGAAGCCAGTACCACCCATCACACGTCGACCGCGTGATCGAGCTGCCGATCCACCGCCTGCGTGAGGACGCTGTGGTCCCCGGCCGCGCCTACGCCGGAGATGCGGGCCTCGACCTCGCGGCGTGCGAGCGCGTGGAGCTCGCCGCGGGCGAACGCGCGACGGTCGGAACCGGGCTCGCGGTCGCGATTCCCGAGGGGTATGCCGGCTTCGTCCAGCCGCGATCGGGTCTCGCGGCGAAGCACGGCATCACGATCGTGAACGCGCCCGGGCTCATCGACTCCGGCTATCGCGGCGAGCTGAAGGTCACGTTGCTCAACACGGACACGCACGAGCCCTTCGTCGTCGAGGTGGGCATGCGGATCGCGCAACTCGTCGTACTCGAAGTCCCCGGGGTCGAGCCGATCGAGGTCGATGAGCTCCCCGACAGCGAGCGGGGCGTGCGCGGCTTCGGGAGCTCGGCCCTCTGATGGAGGCCGCGTGATGGGAGCGGAGCCGCGTGTCCGGGTCTCGGCGCTGCTGCGCTGGGAGGACCGGATCCTGCTCTGCCGGCACGAGAAACCCGGGCGCGGCGAGTACTGGCTGCTGCCGGGGGGCGGGGTCAACTCTGGTGAGAGCCTCACCGACGCTCTGCACCGCGAGCTGTCGGAGGAGGTCGGCATCGACGACGAGCTGCCGGTCGAGGGGCCGGTCGCGATCGTCGACTCGATCTCGCCTCAGCCGCAGTTCGCGGCGAAGCACGTCGTGCACATCATCTTTGCGGCCGATCTCTCGGGAAGGTCGCTCGAAGCGGTGACGTCGCACGATGCGGCCGTGCGAGGCCACAGGCTCTTCGACTCGCTCGAGCTCGACGGTGTGATTGTGCATCCACCGATCCAGCGATTCCTGCGGCGCTGGCAGCCCGGCGACCCGGCGGTGTACCTGGGCGCGCTCTGGGCACCTTGATCTAACAGCATGCACTCGCCGCCCCTGAAGTGGATCTCCATCCAGGGCTATCGCGCCGCCCGCGAGCTCGAGTTCGAGCCGGGCTTCCTGATGGCCCTTGTCGGAGAGGCTTCGAGCGGCAAGTCGACCGTCCTCACGGCCATCTGGACGCTGCTCGAGGCGGCGGCGCCCCCGCCGACGATCGAGGACATCTCACGGGGCGCGGCGGGGCGCATCCACCTCGAAGCCGAGCTCGAACGGGGCTCGATCTTCCTCGATGCGACGCCGCCCGACACGCTCAATCTCAACCGTGCAGGGGCGCCGCCGGTGCTCTTCCTGCCGGCCAACCTCCGGTCGCGCACGATGGTCGCGCCTGCGACAGGATCGGGAGCCGCCGATGTCGCCGAGCTGCTCCGGCCGCCGCTCGCCGATCATCACTGGGCGGCGGCCGACGGCGGACTCGCCCTCGTGCTCGGCATGGAGCGCCTGCTCGCGTCGAACCTGCGCAAGTTCGTCCTGCTGATCGAGGAGCCTGAGCTCTATCTCAGCCCGCACGCGCAACGGCATCTCCACCGCGTCTTGCGGGGGCTCGCGGAGCACGGCAATCAGATCCTCTACTCGACCCACGCACCTGTCTTCCTGAGCGTCGACCGGATGGAGGAGCTCGCGCTCGTGCGCCACACCCCCGACGGCGGCACGTCGCTCTTCCAGCCGGAGGCGCTCGCCGAGGCCGAGAGCTTCCGGGCGCTCTCGGAGTTCGACAGCGACCGTGCGGAGCTCTTTCTCGCGCGCGCTGCGCTCCTCGTCGAGGGACGGACCGAGAAGCTGATCTTCCCGCTCGTCTTCGACGCGCTCGGCGTCGAGGCCGACAAGGAGGGCGTGCTCGTGCTCGAGTGCGGTGGCAAGGGCAACATTCCGCTTTTCGCGCGCGTCTGCAATCACTGTGGCATCCCGTACGTCGTCGTTCACGATCGCGACGCGCCGGAGGGCAGCCGGCCCATCGAGTCGGAGCGCGTGATCAACCGCCAGATTCAGGAGGTAGCCGGCCGGAGGCGCACGGTCGTCCTGGCCCCGGACTTCGAGGTCGTGTCCGGTGTGAATGCGGGCCGCAGCCGCAAGCCGCGCAATGCGTATCGCCGCTATTTCGCCAACGGCGACGTGCCCGCGCCGCTCAAGGTGGCGGTCGAGAAGGTGCTGCGGGCGGCACGGACCTAAAGGAAGGCCGTGACCGTGGGCAGGTCAGAAACGGCCGCCGCGCGAGCGGGCGCGGGCCGCAGAGACGGCATGCGCGCGTGCCTCGAGCTCGTCGGCGAGCGGCTCGAGCTGCGGCGGCTCTCCGCCGCTCCGGTGCGCCA
>DATEXK010000455.1:0-4879 GCA_035257065.1 Gaiellaceae bacterium
GCGTCGCGCTCGCCGCCGAGGCGCGCCGTCGTGGCGCGGACGTCACGCTGCTCGGAGCCAACCTTGCCGTCGCTGCGCCCCCGGGCGTCGAGCTCGTCGCCACCCCCAGGGCAGCGGAGCTCGAGCGGGAGGCGCTAGCCCGCGGCCCGGAGGCCGACGTCGTGATCATGGCCGCAGCCGTCGCCGACTACCGGCCGGCCGAGGCGCTCGCGACGAAGCGCCCGAAGGACCGCGCGGCCTGGACACTCGAGCTCGAGCCGACGACCGACGTCCTCGCCCAGCTCGGCAGGTCCCGGGCGCCCGGCCAGGTGCTCGTCGGCTTCGCCGCCGACGAGGGGCAGCGCGGCCTCGAGCGGGCGCGCGAGAAGCTCACGAACAAACACGCCGACCTGTTCGTCTTCAACGACGTGGGGCGCGACGACATCGGCTTCGACTCCCGGGACAACGAGGTCACCCTCGTGTCGGCTGCGGGCGAGCGGACGGTCGCGAAGGCGCCGAAGAACGAGATCGCCGCAGCGATTCTCGACGAGGTGGAGCGCCTGATTGGCTGAGCCTGCTCTCGCTCCGGAGCCGGCTGATCTCATCGCCGCGATCGCAGCGAACCTCGCGCGGGTCGTGCACGCGCCGGCCGAGACGCTTCGTCTCGTCGTGCTCTGCCTCGTCGCGGAGGGCCACCTGATCATCGAGGACTTCCCGGGCGTCGGGAAGACGATGCTTGCAAAGGCGCTCGCGCGCTCGCTCGATTGCCGCTTCTCCCGGCTCCAGTTCACGCCCGACCTGCTCCCCTCCGACGTCACCGGCGTCAACGTCTTCGACCAGCGCACGAACGAGTTCGAGTTCCGGCCGGGCCCGGTGTTCGCGAACCTCCTGCTCGTCGACGAGGTGAACCGCGCCTCGCCGAAGACGCAGGCGGCTCTCCTCGAGTGCATGCAGGAGAGCCAGGTCACGGTCGACGGCGTCAGCTATCCGCTCGAGCGGCCGTTCATGGCGATCGCGACGCAGAACCCGATCGAGTACGAGGGCACGTACCCGCTGCCCGAGGCCCAGCTCGACCGCTTCGCGATGCGGCTCGCGCTCGGATACCCCTCGCTCAGCGAGGAGGCGAAGATGCTCGACGAGCAGACGCACGTGCCGCCGCTCGAGTCGCTCGACGCCGTCGCGCGGGCCGACGAGGTGATCCAGCTCGCCGAGCAGGCCCGCGGGGTGTACGTCGAGGACAGCCTCAGCCGGTACGTCGTCGCGCTGCTGCGCCAGACGAGAGCCGACTCACGGCTCTACCTCGGTGCGAGCCCGCGCGCCGGGATCGCCCTCCTGCGGGTCGCGAAGGCGCGGGCACTCGCGGACGGCCGCGACTACCTCGTGCCAGACGACGTGAAGGCCGTCGCCGCAGCCGTGCTCTCGCACCGGCTCATCCTCGGTCCCGAAGCGCGATCCGCCGGGCTCGGCGGCGAGGCGATCGTCGCCGAGGCGCTCGAGAAGACACCCGTTCCTGTCTAGTGGAGGCCCCCGCGCGATCAGCCGGCCTCTGGCGGCTGCAAACCGGCGCGATCCTGTGTCCTCGGTCGCGCCCGTACAACCCCGGTACGAGCGCTCCCTGCGTCCTTGTCTCGCTTGGTTTTCGCTCGCCAGAGACTCGGCCATCCCACGGGAGACTCCACTGACCTCACGCGGCCGCGCGGTTCTGGCGCTTGGCCTCGTCGTCTATGTCGCGGCCTGGGTCTTCGGCTCGCGCGCGCTGTATCCCGTCGCAACGGGCCTCGTCTTCGCCGTCGTGCTCGCGGTCGGCTGGGTCCGCCTCTCGTCACGGCCGCCCCACGTGAGCCGGCACGGCGTCGCCCGCGACCTCGTGGAGGGCGACGACGTCTGGATCTGGTTGGAGGTGGACACCACATCTGCCGTGCCGCCGCCGACGCTCGTCGCCCACGAGCGCCCCGGCAGGCTCGGTGAGCGCCGCGTCGAGCTCACGTCGTCCTGGGGCGGCTATCGCTCCGCCCGGTATCAGCTCACCGGGGTCCCACGAGGCCGGTACGCCTTCGATGCGGTGCGCCTCACGATCGAGGACCCGTTCTCGCTCGCGCGGACGGAGATCGTCCAGGGCGAGTCGCAGGCGCTCGTCGTCTACCCGCGGCTCGTCCCGCTCGAGCAGCTCTTCTCCGAGGGCGGCGCGCACGCGCAGGAGGGCCGGCGCATGCTCCTGCAGCGGCCGACGGGCTTCGAGCTGCACAGCGTTCGCGACTACGTGCACGGCGACTCGCTCCGCAAGGTGCACTGGCGCTCGACCGCCCGGCGCGGCCAGCTGATGGTCAAGGAGCTCGAGGATGCACCGCGCGACGAGGTGGCCGTGCTTCTCGACGGAGACGAGAGCGCCGTCGCCGGCGAGAGCTTCGAGGTCGCGGTCCGGGCGGCCGGCTCGATCCTCCAGGCGCATCACCGCCGCGGCCGCCGCTGCGCGCTCGTCGTCAACTCCGCCGGGCGTGAGACGCAGACCGTCGCGACCGATGCGAACTGGCGGCGGGCGCTCGAGATCCTCGCGGCGGCGGAGCCGACCGCGCGTACGCCGGCGTTCGCGCTCCTCCAGGCGGACGGGGGGATCGCGGCCCGCTCGCTCGAGCTCGTCGTCGTCACCTCGCGCGTCGACGTCCCTCTCGTCGACCGCCTCGTGCAGCGCGCGCTCTCCCACCGCGGGGTCTCGCTCGTCTACGTCGAGACGGTTCCCGGGCCACAGCCACAGCTGCTCCGCCTGCAGGCGGCCGGCATCCCCGTCGCGGTCGTGCATCGCGGCCAGGACCTCGCCGTTGCGCTCGGCGCCCCGGTGGTGCGCGTTGCGTAGGACGGCGCTCGTGGCGCTGCTTCCCGCGGCGGTCGTCGCCGCGACGTGGTTCCGGCTCGAGTCTCCGCGCAGCGACCCGACCCGCGTGGTCGTGGTGATCCTGCTTGCGCTCGCGCCGGCGCTCGCGCGTCCACGTGCCGCGCGGATCGCCGTGCTGGTGGTGAGCGTCGTCGTCGGCGCCCGGGTGGCATTGGGGATCTGGGTGCGTCACCCGATTCGCCTCGGTGCGGCGTTCAAGAACGGCTTCCTGGACTTCTACGACGTCCAGGTGCCGTTCGACCCGCGCCTGCACGCCGAGATGCGCGGTGTGATCCTCGTCGCCGTCTTCGCGTTCACGCTCGCGCTCGGTCTTGCGATCGCGGCCCGGCGCCCGTTTGCGGCGGCGCTCGTGGTGCTCGCCGGCGCCGGCTGGCCGGCGACCCTGGCAGGGCCGACGCGTGGCCTGGCGACAGGCGTTGCGATTCTGCTCGCCGTTCTCGTCGTGCTCGGAGGGCTCACGGCCCGGCGCGTGCCGCGGGTCGCCGTGCCGGCCGCGCTCGCGCTCGCGCTGGCAGCGTTCGTCGTGTCGAGCTCGTCGGCAATCGCCAAGGGCGAGCTTGTGCACTGGCAGAGCTGGGATTTCTACAACGTCCAAGAGGCGCCGGTGAGCGTTTCGTTCGTGTGGAACGCCCAATACGACGGCCTGCGCTTTCCAGCCAAGCGCACGACGGTGCTCGAGATCAAGGCGCCGTCGACGGCCCTCTACTGGCGGGCGGCGGTGCTCGACCGTTTCGCCGTCGACCGTTGGAGCGAAGCGCCGCTCCAGAGCGCGGACCTGCTCGAGCCGGCCGGGGCGAAGGACCGCACGACGTGGATCCGCCAGGTCGTGACGGTGAAGGCGCTCGCGGACACGCATCTGATCGGGGCCGCGACGGAGATGGCGTTCGACGCCGGAGACGCACCGGTGGCCCGGGCGCGAACCGGGGGCTCGTTCCTGCCTGGTGGCCTGACCCGGGGGTTCCGCTACACGATCTGGAGCTATGCGCCGCAGCCGACGCCGCGCGAGCTGAATCGCTCGAGCCCCGTCTATCCGGCGGTGCTCACCGGGCCGCGGACGATGCTCGACGTCTGGCCCGGAGTGACGGCGCCGCCGTTCGGCGTCCCGCAACGCACCCGGCGCCTCACCGCGGTCCTCGACAGGCACCCCGAGATCGCCCGCTACCTGCCGCTCGAGAAGGCCGCGCTCTCGGTCGCGCAAGGCGCGCGGAGCCCGTACGCCGCTGCGATCTCGCTCGAGTCGTGGTTCCGGACCCGCGGCGGCTTCACGTATACGGGTCAGCCGGCGGTGTTCTCGGAGGCGCCCCTCGTCGGCTTCGTCGTCGAGACGCGTAAGGGCTACTGCCAGTACTTCGCGGGCGCGATGGCCCTGATGCTTCGCTATCTCGGCGTGCCCGCGCGCGTCGCGGTCGGCTTCTCGAGCGGCACGTACGACGCGCGACGCGGTGTCTGGACCGTGACCGACCACGAAGCGCACGCGTGGGTCGAGGCGTGGTTTCGCGGCTATGGGTGGCTGCCGTTCGATCCGACGCCCGGCGCGGGGCGACCGGAACGCGGGCAGCTCGGTGCGCCGTACTCCGCCGCGTCGCCGCGCTTCTCGCTCCGAGCGACCGGAATCACGGTCGCAGGCGCCCTGATCGCGCCCACCCAGTCAGCCCATCGCCATGGGGAGACCGCTGCGCCGAAGCGCGTAGGAGGCGGGGACGTGGGCGCGCCGTCTTCCTCTGCCGGCGGTCACACGAGCCTCCTCGCGCTGCTCGCGCTGCTGGTCGCCGTGGCGCTCGCAGGCGTCGCGCTCACGAAGCTCGCGATCCGCCGTGCGCGCTACGCATCCCGCGATCCTCGCCGTCTCGCTGCGGCCTGCCGGCAGGAGCTCGCCGACTTCCTGCTCGACCAGCGGATCGACGCGGCGCGAAGCGCGACGCTCCACGAGCTCGGCGCGCTCGTGCGGGAGGAGCTCGCCGTCGACCCTGATCGGTTCGTCGCAGCGGCCACCGCGGCCCGCTTCGGGCC
>DATEXK010000456.1:0-2453 GCA_035257065.1 Gaiellaceae bacterium
GGCGGCCGAACTTTGCCGACGGCTTGCCGTCGGTGAGGACGATGTCGCCGGTGAAGTCGTTCGAGCCGCGGATCAGTGACGAGCCGACGCCGTACGCGTCCACCGGGACGCCGTTCGCCTCGAACTCCCGGATCTTCTCGACCGTGAAGCCGCCGGAGACGACGATGCGCACGCGCTCGTAGCCGCGCTCATCCAGGGCCTCCCGCACCTTCGTCACGAGCCGCTCGTTCACGCCGCTCGGCTCGAAGTCGCTCATCTCCTCCCACAACGAGCGGTCGACGAGCGCCTCCGACGTATCGAGGCGCACACCCCAGAGCCGGTCGCCCAGCGCATCGGCGACCGCAAGCGCGGTGCGCACCGAGTCGTTCTCGAAGTCGACGAGCACGGTCACGTTCATGTCCGGCGACGCCCACTCGGCGAACTTGCGCGCGGCGAGCACCGTATCGCCCTCGTACGCGGCGATCAGCGCGTGCGGGACGGTGCCGATGCCGCTGCCGCCCCACCACGACGCCTGCTCATCCGTCGTGACGCCGATCTCGGCGCCGACGACCTGCCCCGCAACGTACGCCGCGTAGCCGTCGCCCGTCTGCACACGGTGATGGTCGTGCCGCGCCGGCATGAAGATGATCGGCTTCCCGTTCGCCGCCTGCAGCACGTGCACGACGTTCGTCGTGATCAACGTGCGCCGCGCGAGCGTGCCGAGCACCGGCGTCTCGAGGTGCGCGAACGTCGTGTAGTCGCCCTCGATCGTCAGCACCGGCTCCCACGGCTCGATCCGATCGCCGTCGTAGAGCGCCCGCACCTCGAGCCCGTCGAGGCCGCTCGCGCACAGCTTGAGGATCGCGATCGCCTCGTCCATGCCGCCGAGCCACGCATCCCGCTTCTGGAACACCTGCAGCACAACGCGCGGATGACGGCCGTCCTGGAGAAGCGCGTCGCGCGCGTAGTTGAAGTACGCATCCGTGTACCAGCCGGCGCGCATCTTCTCGACCGGGAGATCGAAGATCTCGGGCGGGAGTCGCGTCCTAAGCGTCTGCGCCATGCTCGAGCTCGAGGCAGGCGGCGAGTGCGGCCTCCGCGACCTCCAGCTGGTCCGCCGACGGCTCTGCCGTCGAGAAGCGGTGCTGGAGCTCGTGACCCGGCTTCGACAGCGCCTGCGCGACGGGGTTGTCCGGATGGCGTGACATCCAGCCGAAGATCTCGGTCGACGCCGCGATCGCACCGAACTGCGCCGCCGCGCGAGCGCGACCGCGCGAGCGCTCGGGCGCAAGCCCCGCAAGCAAGTTGCCGACGGCCGACGTCGCGACGAGCGGGCCGAGCAGATGACCGCCGCAACGCTCGTGCTCCTTCGTCGCGCCCGCGCCGTGCTCGTACGTGCCGATCGAAATGTGCTCGGCGCCGTGATACGAGGCAAGCTCCGAGCCGCGCATCGCAAACGCTGCAGGCGCCAGCGAAAGCAGCCCCGAGATCAGCTCCTGGGCCGCGGGCCGCAAACGGCTCGACTCGCGAACGCCCTTCATGGCGACCGTCACGCCCACCATCGTCGCGAGCACACGCCGATTCTGCATCGGCATCTGCGCCGCCGGCAGCTTCCGCTTCACCTGCGGCAACAGTGCGAGCGCCTCGGCGAGCCGCGCCGGCCCGCGCAACAGCGGGCTCGTGACCCGCGACGCGCGAAAACGCTTCCGCGCCGACGCAACCTCGAGCCGCCCGTCCGCATGACGGATCGCGCACGCCCACGAGCTCGGGCCGTGCACGAGCACGCCGTTCGGCAATGCCATGCCTCCGAGCCGGATCTTCTCTTCGCTCATCGGTCCAGAGGGTATCCGGCGGCCGCCCGCAGAGCGCGCTGGAGCGACTCCGCCGCCGGGCCCGGACGGCCGTCGGCGATCTGCGTACCGTCGACCGAGACCACAGGCATCACCTCACGGATCGACGAGCTGAGAAAGGCCTCATCTGCAGCAAGCAGCCGCTCGAGCGGGAACGAGCCCTCCTCGACGCCGTACCCCAGGTCGGAGGCGAGCTCGAGCAGCGTCGCGCGCGTCACGCCGGCAAGGATCGGCAGCTCGAGCGACGGCGTCAGCAATCGGCGCTCCTCACGCCACCAGACGTTCGAGGTCGGCGCCTCGAGCACGACCCCGTCCGGCGCGACGAACAGCGCGTCGTCGGCGTCGCGTCGTGCGGCTTCGTCCTGCGCCACCATGTTCTCCGCGTAGCTCGTCGACTTCGTCCTCGCGATCAACTCGCTGGGCGACCATGGCACGACCGCGAGCCGCAGCCCGCGCACGCGCTGCTCGTCGTGACCCGGAGGCAGCGTCGAGATGAGCGCGAGCCCGGTCGGCTTGCCCTCGCCCTCGCGCCCCGGCGTCCAGAGCAGGCGCAGCACCGCGTCGGGCTCCCCGCCGGCCGCGAGCGCCTCCTCGACCGCAAGCGCCAGCCCGTCCGCGTCGACC
>DATEXK010000457.1:0-2872 GCA_035257065.1 Gaiellaceae bacterium
ACCAGCATCGGCAAGCACGAAGCAGCCGGGTTGATCTGGTTCTCCTTGTAGAACTTCATCAGCTCTTCGTTCTGCTTCTGCTTGTCCTGCTTGTACTTCTTCTGGATCTCCTTCATCTGCGGCGCATAGCGCTGCAGGTTCTGCATCGAGTGGATCTGCTTCACCGTCAACGGCACGAGCAGCATCCGCACCATCACCGTGAGGGCGACGATCGACCACGCCCACGACAGGCCGACACTGAAGTGGAGCCAGTTGAGAACGTGCCGGGCGACGTGCTCGAGCGGCGTCAGCGGGTTCGACGCGAAGAGAGCGAGCAGATGGATCATCGGACGACCCTCGGCGGCGCAGGGTCGAAACCGCCGTGGCTCCAGGGATTGCAACGCAGCAGGCGCCAGGCGGCGAGCGCGCTCCCCCGGACGAGACCCTTCGACCGCAGCGCGTCGACCGCGTACTGCGAGCAGGACGGGTGGTACTTGCAGGTCGTCGGGAAGAGAGCCCCGAAGGTGACGCGGTAGAACCAGACGGCCGCAACGCCGAGCCGGTACATCAGGCTGCCACCTTCGTCATCGACAACACCTCGTCGACCCGCTCGCCGAGCCACTCGAAGCCGTTCGCCGCGACCGCCTCCGGCAGGCCCGAGCGCACGATCAGGACGTAGTCGTTGCCGGCGGGAACCCGCTCGAGACGGCCCTGCCAGACCTCGCGGAGCTGCCGTTTGATCCGATTCCGCTCGACGGCGCCCCCGACGGCCTTCGGCACCGAGAAGCCGAACCGCGGCGCGGCCGGATCCTCGTGCGGAAACCAATAGAGGACGAGGAAGCGCGACGAAACCGACCGGCCTTGCCGGTAGACGACATCGAAGTCCCGCGAGCGGGACAGACGGTTCGCACGCTTCACGACTCCAGCTTACGCGGGAGGCCGCTACGCCGACAGGCTCGAGCGGCCCTTGTCGCGGCGCCGCTTGAGGATCATCCGGCCGGCCTTCGTGGACATGCGATTACGAAAGCCGTGCTTGCGCTTGCGGCGGCGGACGTTGGGCTGGTACGTGCGTTTCATGAGAAGAAAGAGCTCCCGGAAAGTCGAAATTCCCCCAAGCAGGGGCCATGCGAGGCGGCCAGTATAGACGACAGTCGTCCACCGGCTTCTCCACAGGCTCACGTCGCGTAGCTATGCGCGAATGGGGAGTTTCCCCCACGACTGTCCACAGGTGTGGAGGGATTGGGAAGCGTTGGTAAATACCTGCAAAATCGGCTGTTTTGCCTCTCATCTGGACGCTGCTATGCTCGCCACCGGGTACACGAGAGAGGGGCTGACAGCGGGATGGAGCACCAAATCGAGCTGACAGCCGAGAGCCTCTGGAGTGAGGTCGCCGGCCGCCTCCGGGGTTCCCTCAACGACACGACGTACGGCACCTGGTTCGGCGAGGTCACAGGGCTCGAGCTCTCCGACGCCTGCTTCGTCCTCGGTGTGCCCAACGACTTCACCCGCGACTGGATCGAAGGCCATTTTCGCGGCCTGATCGGCGCCGCGATCCGCGACGTGACCGGAGCGGACCGGCCGATCGAGCTGCGCGTCACCGCCGGCGCCGCTCCCGCCGTACCCGGGTTGGAGGACGACGGCGACGAGACTGTGGCGCCCGCTCCCGTCGTGATCGAGCGGATTCCGGGCCGCCCCGAGAGCGGCGGCTTCAACGCGAAGTACACCTTCGACTCCTTCGTGATCGGCTCCTCGAACCGATTCGCACATGCCGCCGCGCTCGCAGTCGCCGAAGCGCCGGCGCAGGCGTACAACCCGCTCTTCATCTACGGCGGCACCGGCCTCGGCAAGACGCATCTGCTGCAAGCGGTAGCCCAGTACGTGAGCGAGCACACCTCCGACCTCACCGTCCGCTACGTGACGAGCGAGACCTTCATGAACGACTTCATCAACTCGCTGCGGGACAAGCGGATCGAAGGCTTCAAGCAGCGCTACCGCACCTACGACGTGCTGATGATCGACGACGTTCAGTTCTTCGAGCACAAGGAGCGGATCCAGGAGGAGTTCTTCCACACCTTCAACTCGCTCTACGAGGCCGGCTCGCAGATCGTCATGTCGAGCGACCGGCCGCCGCGAGACATCGCGACGCTCGAGGAGCGCCTCCGCAGCCGCTTCGAGTGGGGCCTGATCACAGACATTCAGCCGCCTGACCTCGAGACGCGCATCGCCATCCTGCGCAAGAAGGTCAAGACGGACGGAATCCACATCTCCGACCCGCAGGTGCTGACCTTCATCGCAAGCCGCGTCTCCACGAACATCCGCGAGCTCGAGGGTGCGCTCACCCGCGTCGTCGCCTTCTCGTCGCTCACCGGCCGCGCCATGTCGGTCGAGCTCTCTCAGGACGTCCTCAAGGACGTCTTCCCGCAGGGCGAAGCGGCAGAAGTCTCGATCAAGCGGATCCAGGACCTCGTCGCCGAGCGCTTCAACCTCTCGCTCGAGGAGCTTTGTGGCGACAGACGCTCGCAGAACATCGTCTATCCCCGGCAGGTCGCGATGTATCTGTCACGCGAACTAACGGATTCCTCGCTGCCGCGAATCGGCAAGGAGTTCGGCGGTCGCGACCACACGACGGTGATCCACGCAACGTCCAAGATCGCCCGCCTGATCCGTGAGGACAGGTCTGTGTACAACCTGGTGCAAGAATTGACCGCACGGGTGAAACAGGTCCGCTAGCCCATGACCCTGTGTACAACCCCGATTTGTCCCCGGGTCCCATACCGGGTGGATATGGCCCAACTCTGCTCAACCAGGCGCGTCGATGCCGTCTTCCCCGTCATCCACACTCCCTACTACCTCTACAAGGAATTATTTAAATGATTGAAACCGAAGACAGCGT
>DATEXK010000458.1:0-3574 GCA_035257065.1 Gaiellaceae bacterium
GCGCCCGAGGCCCTCGACGATCCGCGCGAGCCGCTCCGGCTCGACGTTCGCCTCGCGATGGATGGTGGCGACGACGTAGCCACCGGGCTCGAGGCCGAGCCTCGACAAGATCTGTGAGCGCTCGCGCGCGATCGGCGCAAACCGCAGCGATGCATCTGCCATCACGTCGCCGACGACCTCGATCCGTCCGGGCACGCCCTCGGCGAGCAGCGTCGCCCGGGAGCGCTCATCCGGCGGAAGCAGAAGCTGCGATATCCGGTCGACCGCGATGCGGTTGCGCTCTTCGGGCATCGAGAGGTCGCCGCTGCGCAGGCCGGCCTCCACATGCGCCACCGGCACCCCGGCCGCAACGGCCGCCTCGGCGCCGGCGAGGGTCGAGTTCGTGTCGCCGTAGACGAGCACCCAATCCGGCCGCTCGCGCT
The DNA here is from genome assembly GCA_035257065.1 of Gaiellaceae bacterium. GTDB lineage: Bacteria > Actinomycetota > Thermoleophilia > Gaiellales > Gaiellaceae > Palsa-739. Next base: position 423 of record DATEXK010000458.1, read on the forward strand.
CAAGCGCGGCGAGAATTCCCGGCCGCATCGTCGCAGGGTCGGCGGTGTGCAGGTCGAGCCGGTACGCCGGCTCGGGCAGGCCGAGCTCCTCGAAGAAGACCTCGGAGAGCTCCCGGTCCCAGTGCTGGCCGGTGTGGAGCACGACCTCGTCGTCCCCGGCCTCGCGCAGCGCCTCGGAGACCGGTCCGGACTTGATGAACTGCGGCCGGTTCCCGACGACGGAGAGGATCTTCACGTCGAGGAGCCTACGGTGGAGCGCCCGCGGGCTGAAGGATGGAGGTGTATCGAACGGCGTTGTAGGTCACACTGTCGCCGTGAGCGATCCTCTCTCCTGGTTGATGATCCGCCCCGGCTGGAAGGTGGTTGCCGCGAACGGCGGCGCGCTTGGCGAGGTCGACGAGGTCGCGGGCGACGACAACGCGGACATCTTCGACGGGCTGGCGGTCGCAACGAGCGCGCTCGGCAAGCCGGTCTACGTGCCCGCCGAGCAGGTCGGGGAGATCACGGAGGGCGTCGTCCAGCTGACGCTCACGGGAGAGCAGTTCGGGCAGCTGGGCGAGTTCCTCGAGCCGGCATCGAGCGAGACGATCGAGCCAGACAACAAGGGTGGCCTCGGCGAGAGCCTGGGCGCCGAGCTGCGCGAGATCGAAGGCGACGTGCTCGCCCCGACCCAGCGCCACGAGCACCCGATGAACCTCTGGCGCCGCATCGCCTTCTACGTCAAGCGCCGCACCGACTAGCCCGAACCCGAGTGGGGTCAGACCCTGGGCCAGGCTTTCCGTCACACCTGCGCCTTCGTTATCTCGGCTGTTCTGGGCGAGGCGGGTTGCCCCTTTTGTCGCTTCGCGGGATGGCGTCGAGGAAGGCCGGGTCGGGCAAGTCGTCGGGAAGAAGGTGGACGTAGGTCGCGAGCGTGAACGCGGGCGAGTGATGGCCAAGCCACATCTGCAACCGCTAGGGTCGCGCAGTGACGGTGCGCCGGGACCGCGCGGGACTGAGGGCGCTCCTTCTCTACGCCGCAATCGCGTTCCTCGCCTTCGGGATCGGCGCCCTGACCCGACCCGGCTCGAGATACGTTGGCATTGGAGCCGATCCCGAGAGCTTCATCTGGCTGTTCGCGTGGTGGCCGCACGCGATCCTGCACTGGACGAACCCCTTCGTCACCCACGCGGTCTGGTCACCAAGCGGCGTCAACCTCGGGTGGACGGCGCTGCTCCCGGGCCTGGCGCTGCTCTTCGCGCCGCTGACGCTGGCGGCCGGACCGGTCATCTCGTACAGCATCGCGGCGGTGCTGATGCCTGCGCTCACGGCGTGGGCCGGCTTTCTGCTCTGCCGCCACCTGACGCGACAGTTCTGGCCGTCGCTCGTGGGCGGCTACCTCTTCGGCTTCTCGAGCTATGTGCTCGGCCAGGAGCTCGGCCACATGCAGCTGACGGCCGCCTTCGCCATCCCGCTGGCCGCACTCGTCGTGCTGCAGTACGTAGAGGACGAATTGTCGGCATGGGCGCTCGTCGTCCGGCTGGGGCCACTTCTCGCGCTCCAGGTTCTCATATCGACAGAGGTCGCGTTCACGCTGACGCTCGCACTGGCGTGCTCGCTCGCGGTCGCGTTCGCCGTCGTGCCGGCGTCGCGCCCGCGCCTCGTCACGTCGATCGTCCCGCTGCTCGGCGCGTACGCGCTCGCGGCCGTCCTGACCGCGCCGTTCGACTACTACCTGCTCACCGGGATCAGCGGGAAGGCGATCCATCCTGCGGCCGCTTTCAACGCCGACCTCCTGAACTTCGTCGTTCCGACCAGGCTCACGCTCGTCGGTCGCGGCTGGGCCGACTCGATCGCGCAGCATTTTCCCGGGAACATCTCGGAGCAAGGCGCGTACCTCGGTGTTCCCGCGCTCGTCATCATCGCCCTCTTCACTTGGAGGCAGTGGCGGACCCCTGGCGCCCGGTTCCTCGTCGTGTCGTTCCTCCTGGCGGTTATCGCGACGCTCGGATTCGAGCTGGTGGTCTACGGGCACGACGTCGTCGCGCTGCCGTGGGAACACGTCGGCTACCGGCCGCTGTTCAGGAACGTCCTCCCCGTACGGCTCTCGCTCTTCGTCTCGCTCGCCGTCGCGGCGATGGTGTCGCTGTGGGCGGCCTCACAGGAGGGCGCCGTCCGGTGGGTCCTGCCTGCGCTCGCGATCGTAGCGACGCTGCCGTATCCGGGCCTGGACACGTGGAGCCGGCCTTACGCCGTGCCGCCGTTCTTTACCGACGGGGCGTACCAGCGGTGTCTCGCTCCGGGCGAGACGATCCTGCCGCTGCCCGTCAACGCGGCGGGCGACGCAGATCTTTGGCAGGCGGTGAGCGACTTCCGGTTCGCGATGGCGGGCGGGTACCTCACCGAGGGCCCGCCTGCCGGCTTCGTGACGTCGAACGCGGTGAAATGGGTCGCGGTCGGCAATCCGGTCCGTGCGGCGCAGGCGCAGCTGCTCCGCGACTACATCCGCGACAAGCACGTCACGGCCGTCGTCGTGGACCCGTCGCAGGCGCGCTACTGGGAGGCCGCGCTCGACCGGATCGCGACGCGACGCGCCGTCGGCGGCGTGCTCCTCTACCGGATCACGGGACTCACGTCGGGCTGCCCTAAGCGCTGAGAACGCCGGAGGCCGACGGGGCAAGCGACACCTGTGCCGCCGAGGCCGCAGTAGCCGTTCGGAGTCTTCTCGACGTACTCCTGGTGGTAGTCCTCCGCGTAGTAGAACGGCCCCGCCTCGGCGATCTCGGTAGTGATCTCGCCGAACCCCGCCCTCGTCAGCTCCTGCAGAGCGCAAAGGATCCGGAACCCGCTGATCGTTTTCCCAGCTTGCCCTCTCGCCCGTTTCGAACAACATCCATTGATCGAGCGCAGTGACGTCGCTCAACCATGGGGTCTCCGCACGCCGACTCGACGATGAATGGGCCGTGAAGGGATCGAACCTTCGACCTTGGGATTAAGAGTCCCCTGCTCTACCAGCTGAGCTAACGGCCCGATGCGGCGGCCATTGTAGCTTCGTCTCTTTCCAAGCCGCATGTGGTCGGGCACACTGTCCCCGTCCGGCATGCCGCACGGATCCTTTGGGGGTGGGATGAGCAGCGACACCGACGATGTCGGCGCGCACGCTGGAGCGGTCG
>DATEXK010000459.1:0-14938 GCA_035257065.1 Gaiellaceae bacterium
GCCGCCGCCTCCTCCAGCGGTTCCGGACGCCGGCCGGCGAGCACCACCGTGAAGCCCACGCCCGCGAGCGCGACCGCCGAGGCCCGGCCGACGCCGCTGCCAGCGCCCGTGACCAGCGCGATCCCGGTCACGATCCCGCCACTCCGATCCGTCCGCCGAGCTCGTCCTCGACGTAGACGCGGACGATCTCCTCGAAGTCCGCGTCCGCCCGGAATCCGAGCTCGAGCGCGCGGCGGGCGTCGAAGTTGCCCGGCCAGCCCGCAACGATCCGCATGATCGTCTCGTCGGGCTCGCGCCGGATGCGCCGGACGGCCTCGTCGCCGGCGACGCTCTGGAGTGCAGCGATCTGCCCGGCCACGGTTGCCGAGACGCCGGGCATCGTCAGACACCGCCGGTCGCCGAGCGCCGCGCTCTCGATCGCCGCCGCGTGGAGGAGGAAGTCGACCGCTACGCGCGGCGACGCGAACCAGTGACGCACCTCCTCGGGCACCGGCAAGACAGCGGCCTCGCCATTCAGGGGCTCACGGATGATGCTCGAGAAGAAACCCGAGGCCGCCCGGTTCGGCCGACCCGGGCGCACGCAGATCGTCGGTAGGCGCACCCCCACGCCGTCGAGGAACCCGCGCCTGCTGTAGTCCGAGAGCAACAACTCGCACATCGCCTTCTGCGTTCCGTAGCTCGTCAGCGGCGTCGTGCAGTAGTCGTCCCCGATCGCCTCCGGGAACGGCGCCCCGAACACGGCGATCGACGAAGCGAAGACGACACGCGGCCGGTAGCCCGATCCCACCCGGCGAACGGCGTCGAGCAGGAACCGCGTTCCGTCGAGGTTGACGCGATAGCCCTGCTCGAGATCCGCCTCGGCCTCTCCTGAAAGGACCGCGGCAAGGTGGAAGACGACGTCGGGGCGGCTCGACACCAGGCCGGCGGCGACGCCGGCCTCAGCGACGTCGGCGACGACCGCCTCGACGGGAAAGGCCGCACCGCTCGGGCACGCCGGCTCGACAACGTCCACGAGCGACATGTGCGAGACGTGCGCGCCCGCCACGACGCCGTCGCGCACCAGCCTCTCCGCGAGCTTGCGACCGAGCATGCCCGCCGCACCTACGACCAACACGCGCATGGCCGGACACTAGAACATCGATCCCTCGCTCCGGGACGATCAGGCGGTGCGCCTCGTCCACGCGTCGAGCCCGACGGCGGCGAGGAGGATGACGCCCATCGTGATCTGCTCGTAGAGCGGGTCGAGCCCGAGCAGGATGTAGCCATTGCCGATCAGCGCGATGAACAGGACGCCGACCACGCTGCGCCAGACAGCCCCATCGCCGCCGAGAATGCTCGTCCCGCCGACGACGATCCCGGCGAGAACGGTGAAGGCGAGCGTCGTACTTTCGGCGGACGCCGACGCACTCAGAACGCGCGATGCGTCGATCACGCCTGCCACACCGGCCGCGAGGCCGCTGAGGACGAACGTAAGGATCCGAACTCCGTCGACCCGGACGCCCGCCAGGCGCGCAGCCTCCGCATTCCCGCCGGCGGCGTACATGTAACGACCGGCTGTCGTGCGCGCGAGCACGATCGCGAGCACGATCACCGCCCCGACCATCAGCCAGATCGAGGTCTTCACGGTGATGAACTCGGTTCGCGCGAGCTCGCCGAAGGAATGATTGTCGAAGAGCACGAGCAGGTTCCCCTTCGTAATCCGGCTGGCAGCGCCGGCGATCACGAACGACATCGCGAGCGTGGCGATCAGCGAGTTGATCCGCAGCACCGTCGTGACGAGGCCGTTCACGAGGCCGACGAGCCCTCCGGCGGCGACGCCGAGGAAGATCGCAAGCCACGCATTGTGGTGCTGTGCAACCTCCGCCGCGGTGACGGCGGCCAGCGAGTACACCGCCCCGACGGAGAGGTCGATGCCGCCCGCGACGAGGACGAGCGTCCCTGCCGCGGCGATGATCAGCGTCGCCGACTGCTGGTCGAGGATGTTGAGCAGGTTGACCTTCGTGAGGAAGGGGCCGCTCGTCACCGACAGCGTGATGAAGAGCACGACGAACGGGATGAGGATGCCGAGCGCGCGTGCCCGCGCGACGTCGAATCGCCCGGAGGCTCCGAGCCGTTCGCCGATCGCGCTCACGCGGCCTCGACTCCGGCCGGCTCCGAGAACGCCGCGGCGAGGATCGCCGCTTCGGTCATCTCGTCGCCCGACAGCTCGGCGACGATCCGGCCGCGTCGCATCACCGCGACGCGGTGGGCGAGGCCGAGAATCTCCTCGAGCTCGGACGAGATCAGGAGGATCCCCATTCCCGACTCGGCGAGGGACACGAGGATGTCGTAGATGGCGCGCTTCGCGCCGACGTCGACGCCGCGGGTGGGCTCGTCGGCGATCAACAGGCGGGGCTCGCACAGCAGCATGCGTGCGAAGAGCACCTTCTGCTGGTTGCCGCCCGAAAGTGCGCCGACGCGCGCCGACGGATGTGCACCGCGAACGTCACAGCGGTCGAGAATGCTCGTCGCCGCCTGACGCTCCGCGCCGCGCCGCACGATCGACATGCGGCTCAGGCTGCGCAGCCGCGCGAGCGTCACGTTCTCGCGCACGGAGCGCGTGAAGATGAGCCCTGCGTCCTTCCGCGACTCGGGAATCATCGCGAGGCCCGAGCTGAGGCTCTGCCGCGGGCCGCCGCGCAGGCTGTCGGAATCCCCCAGCACGACCTCCCCCGCCCGCAGCGCGTCCGCACCGAAGATCGCCCGGGCGAGCTCCGTCCGTCCCGCACCGACCAGACCGGCGAGGCCGACGATCTCGCCGCTGCGCACCTCGAGCGAGACATCGACCACGCCACGCGCGACGATGCCGCGGGCGGAAAGCACCACGGGCGCGTCTTCCGGCGGGAGGCTCTTGGACGGGAACGCCGCCGTCAGCGGTCGTCCCAACATCGCCTCGACGAGCGACTGCTCCGTCGCGGTCGCCGTCGGCGTCGTCTCCACGACACGGCCGTCGCGGAGGACTGTGACCGTGTTCGAGAGCTCGAGCACCTCACGGAGGAAATGGGAGATGAGGATGATCGTCTTTCCCGCAGCGGCGAGCGCGCGAACGATCTCGTGCAGCCTCGCCGTGTCGGGGCCGCTCAACGCAGCGGACGGTTCGTCCATGACGACCACCCGGGCATCGCGGGCGAGGGCGCGGAGGATCTCGACCTGCTGCTGCTCGGCCGTGCGGAGCCGGCCGGCAGGGGTCGCGCCGCGAAGGTGGAACCCGGCCTCCTCTGCGAGTTGCTCGTACCGGCGGTTGAGCGCTCGCCGCCGCACGAAGCCGCCCCCTCTCGGCTCAGAGCCGAGCAGGACGTTCTCGGCGACGGTCAGCATCGGCACGACGGACGGCTCCTGCGCGATGACGGCCACGCCGTGGTCGAGCGCCTCCTTCGGCGATCGGAACGAGACCGGCTCGCCGTCGATGAGCATGTGCCCCGAATCGGCGGCGTGGACGCCTGCGACGATCTTGCCGAGCGTCGACTTGCCGGCGCCGTTCTCGCCGATCAGTGCGTGCACGGTGCCTCGCTCGACCACGAGCGAGACCGCGTCGAGCGCCAGGACGCCTCCGAAGTGCTTGGAGACGCCCTGGAGCTCGACAACGTTCGGTCTTTCGGGTGCAGCGTCGGGCATGTTCTAGCCCGGCCACTCTCCCTTGAACTTCGCGACGTTGGCCTTTGTCACGACGCCGGCGTCCGGCACGGCGTCCACGGGATCGATGCCGCCGCAGCCCTTGCCGGTCTTCACGGCCTTGATCGCGCACTGGACCGCGATGCGACCCTCGCTCGCCGGAAGCTGCATGACCGTGCCGTACCAGCTTCCGTCGGCCACGCCCTTGAGGCCCGCGGCGCTACCGCCGTAGCCGACCAGCGTGACCTTCGACTTGTCGACGACCTGAACAGCGCCTTCGATGCCCTGGTCCGAGCCCGCGACGAGATTGATGGCGGCGTTCGCCGTCAGCATCGTCTGCACAGCCTTGAGCCCGGTGGCCGGAGTGAAGAAGCTCTCGCCCTCGGCGACGACCTTGATGTTGCCGTGGCCGGCGACAGCCTTGTCGAACCCGCCGCGGATGGCGACGTCGAGCGCCGACGCCTTGATGTCGAACAGGTAGCCGACGTTGCACGAGCTCTTGGACGCGCACGCCTTTACGACGAGCTGGCCGAGATGCTGCCCGATCAGCGTCGGTACGAAGACGACGTTGCCGGAAAGGCCGGCGACCTGCGGCTTGGCCGTCCCGAGGTTCGCGCCGAGCTCCTGGTCCATGTTGACGACCTTGATCTTGTTCTTGATCGCCTGCTTCACGACGCTGATCAATCCGGTGCCGAAGATCGGCTGGACGATGATCGCGTCGTACTGCTTCGACGTCGCCGCCGTCTGGAGCTGTGAGAACTGAGCCTTCGGATCGTTGTTCGCGTCGAACACCGTGATCTTTGCTCCGCCCTTTGCCGCGGCTGCCTTCGCAGCGGCGAGCATCGGCGCGTCGTAGCTGTTGGCCACGGCGAACGACAGATATGCGATCCGTACCGGCTTCGCCGTCGAGCGAGCGGAAGCGCCGGCGGCCGCGCCGGACCAGACAGCCACGCTCACGAGCGCGCCCACCATGACCGCCACAACCGCAATGCGCCTGCGCAAAGCAGCAGAGTTGCCGTTCACTACGCGTCACTCTCCTTTGGGGGATCGGGGGGCCGCGAACATCGCTCCTTCACAGTCGAGCCGACGGTCGCTGTGCTCTCGGCGGTCGCGACAACGAAAGAACGCCCGGAATCGTCATTCCTCAGCTTGTTTTGCCTCAGCTTGTTTTGGAATGCTCACCGGGTTACCCACGGTGCGCGCGAGTGTAGGGAGACTTAACGTAAGAGTCAAGACTTGGTTATTGACACTGCACGCTCCGGGCGCCGGGCGCCCGGAGCGTGCTGTCCCACCGGCCTCAGTGCGCGTGCGCCTTGGGGGCGCTCTGGACCCAGTTCGGCTGGATTTCGGTGTGCTGGAGGAGATGGTCGAGCGACGCCTCGGCGAGGTCGCGGGCGCGCCTGAGATCCGCCCCGACGAGTTTGCCGTCACGCTTGACGAGACGACCGGCGACGAAGACGGTGTCGATGTTGCGGGTGTCGGCCTGGAGCACCACCGTCGACACGGGGTCGATGACGGGGTAGGTGTTCGTGTCATCGCAGCGGATGACCATGACGTCCGCCTGCTTCCCCGGCGTGAGCGAGCCTGTCCGGTCTTCGAGCCCGCAGACGCGCGCACCCTCGATCGTCGCGAACTCGAGCACGTCACGACTCGAGAGCAGCCCGGTCACATCGATTTCGGCCGCGAACGCGGCCTCGTGCGCGCCGAGCCGAGCCTGCGCCCAGAGGAAGCGCATCTGCGTGAACATGTCGCCCGGAACGGTCGTTACGACGTCGATGCTGAGGCTCGGCCGCAACCCGTGCTGGAGAGCCTTCGCCGTCGGCGGCGTTCCGTGCCCCATCGTCATCTCGACCATCGGCGAGATGGACACCTTCCCGCCCGTGTCCGCGATCAGCTGGAACTCCTCGTCGGACAGGTAGTTGCAGTGGATATAGGTGGTGTCCGGACCGAGCAGGTTCAGCTCGTGGAGTTGTTTGACCATCGAGAAACGTCCTGCATACGGGCCCATTCCGACGTGCACGCTGATCGGCGCGCCGACGTCACGCGCGAGCGCCCAGTCGTGCCTGACGACCTCGGGCGTGCAGAACCCCGGCCCTCGCGTGCCCATCGCAAGCGTGATCAGGCCGTCGTCGCTCGAGAAGTACTGCTCCCTGACGCGGCGGATGTCCTCGGGCGCCTCGAGCGTGCTCGTATACCACCAGTCGGCCAGCGAGGTGTTCGGGTTGCCGTAGCAGTAGACGGAACGGAGGTTCGCGTCCCGCAGTCCGCGGATCGCCTCGTCCGCGTGCTCAGGCGTGTTGTTGATGTGCGACCAGTCCAGCACCGTGGTGATGCCGGCGTCGAGAGCTTCCAACGAGCCGAGATAGTTGCCGGCGTACACATCCTGGGGACGGTACGCGGGGGCGAGCTGGTCGAGCACGATGTCGAAGTAGCCCGCAAGACTCACGTCGGGGGCGACGCCTCTGATGACCGTCTCCCACGTATGACGGTGCGAGTCGATGAAGCCCGGCATGACGACGCAGTTCGTCGTATCGATGACCTCTGCGTCGCCGGCCTCGACCGAAGGTGCGACGGCTGCGATCCGGTCGTCCTCGAGCAAGACGTCGCCGCCGTAGATGTCGCCGATCTGCGGATCCATGCTCAGGACATGACCGCCTCGGAGCAGCACGCGCTTGGGCACATCTCTCCCTTCTGCCTTCAATTAGTCCAGCACAGCTGAACTGAGCGGGTAACTCTTACCACCTAAACAAGCGCTAGGCAACGGCGCAGTCGCGCCAAAGCCCGTTGGCTAAAAGGATCGAGCGTCTCGCTCGCTCAGAGCAAAAGTTGACTCACACTGCACAAGACCTCTATCGTGGCAGCGATGGAGGAGGGTGCTGTTGTCATCATCGGCGGCACCTCGGGTATCTGCCGCAGACTCGCCGAGGTGTATGCGTCGAACGGCCGCCGGGTCGTGATCTCAGGCCGCGACCTGGAACGAACGTCCGCCGTGGCGGCGTCTGTCGCGGGTCCCGGCACGGTGAGCGCCTGTGCGGTCGACCTGTCTTCGCCCGAGGACATCTCCGTCTGCCTCGGCGGGGTCGGCGCAGTCGACCGGCTCGTGATCGGCGCGGTCGACCGGGACGAGAACTCCGTCAAGGACTACGACGTCGCACGCGCGATCCGGCTGGTGACACTGAAGCTGGTCGGATACACGGAGGTCGTTCACTCCCTGTTGGAGCGACTCACGCCCGATGCGTCGATCCTGCTCTTCGGCGGACTCGCGCTGCGCCGCCCGTATCCGGGATCCACGACGGTCACGACCGTGAACGGCGGCGTCACCGGGCTCGTGCACACGCTCGCAGTCGAGCTCGCGCCGATCCGCGTCAACGGGATCCATCCCGGAATCGTCGGCGACAGCCCCTACTGGGTGGACAAGCAGCAGGCCCTCGAAGCAACCATTGCCCGCACCCCCATCGGCAGAACCGTGACGATGGACGAGGTTGTGAACGCATCGGTCTTCCTGCTCGAGAACGGTGGCATGAACGGTGTCAATCTCGACGTCGACGGCGGATGGCTCCTCCGCTGATCGACAATTCGACAACGGAAAGGTGACCGGTGTGACCGGAAACACGAACATCGCCTCACGCGGAGCGTCGATGGCGGTCGACTGGGAGCAGCGGGTCGACTTCGGTCGACTGCGCGCACACCGGCTCGCGCGCGCCAAGGCGGAACTGGCGCAGTCGGAGCTGGGCGCACTGCTGCTGTTCGACCCGAACAACCTGCGCTACGTGACGAGCACGGCCATCGGAACATGGGAGCGCGACAAGAACATCCGCTTCGCGCTCGTCTTCCGCGACGACGACCCGATCCTCTGGGACTTCGGCTCGGCCGCGCGACATCACCAGCTGTACTGCCCGTGGCTGCCGGAGTCGAGCTGGCGCGCGTGGGTGCCGCCGATGCGCGGCGCGATGCCCGACGAGACGGGGATTCCCGACGCGCTGGCGGACCTGATCTGGACGGAGCTCCACGAGCGCGGCCTCGACGCCGAGCCGCTCGGGATCGACGTGCCGGACATGACGACGCTGCTCGCGCTGCAGCGCAAGGGTCTGGAGATCGCCGACTCGCAGCCGGTGATGCTCGCGGCGCGCAAGATCAAGAGCACCGACGAGTTGGCGCTGCTCGATCAGGCGGCAGGGATCGTCGACGCCGCGTACGAGGAGATCTACCGGATGCTCCGTCCCGGGATCCGCGAGAACGAGGTCGTGGCGGCGGCCATGCAGGTGTTGTTCGACCTCGGCTCCGAGCACGTGGAAGCCATCAACGCGATCTCGGGCGACCGCTGCAACCCGCATCCGCACACGTTCTCCGACCGGCTGCTACGGCCGGGCGACCAGGCGTTCTTCGACATCATCCACTCCTTCATGGGCTACCGGACCTGCTACTACCGCACGTTCAACATCGGCTACGCGACGCCGGCGCAGCTCGATGCGTACAAGCAGTGCCGGCAGTGGCTCGACGACGCGATCGACCAGGTGCGCCCCGGTGTGACGACCGACAAGATCGCCGAGGTCTGGCCGACCGCGAGGGAGATCGGCATGAAAGACGAGCGCGCCGCGTTCGGGCTGCAGTTCGGGCACGGTCTCGGCGTCGGCCTCTACGAGGCGCCGATGATCTCCCGACTCCACTCGTTCGACGCACCGGTCACGCTCGAGGTCGGCATGGTCTTCGCACTCGAGACGTACTGCGCCGCCGCCGACGGGCGCTCGGCCGCCCGCATCGAGGAAGAAGTGATCGTGACCCCGACCGGGCCGAAGGTGATCACGCGCTTCCCCGCCGACGAGCTACTCGTCGCCGGCCACAATTACGTCCGTGGCGCGGACTTCGTTCGCGAAGACACGACGCCGTTCGTGGACGCTGTGTTGCCGCCTGCCTCTCGTACCCCGGCCGCTGTCGACTGATCGACCGGCGCTTCTTCGACGAAGGAGAAAGCGATGGCTAACCGCACGCTCATCAAGGGTGGAACCGTTATCACCGTCGATCCCGCGGTCGGCGACTTCTACCCCTCCGGCGACGTACTCGTCGAAGGCAACAAGATCGTCGCGGTGGCGCAGACAATCGACGCCGGCGACGCCGAGGTCATCGACGCGACCGACTGCCTCGTTTTGCCGGGGCTCATCGATACGCACCGCCATACGTGGCAGGCGTTGTTCCGCAACATCGCGTCCGACTGGACGCTCGCGCACTACTTCACGGGCCTGCACGGGACGATGAGCGAGCTCTACCGGCCCGAGGACACGTACTCCGGCAACCTGATCGGCACGCTCGAGGCGCTCGACTCCGGCATCACGACGCTGCTCGACTGGTCGCACAACCTGAACTCGCCTGACCACACCGACGCCGCGGTCGACGCAGGCTTCGAGTCGGGCGCGCGCGTGGTCTTCGGGCACGGCGGCGGCTTCGCGCACTGGGCGCCGGTCAGCTCGCTCGACCATCCCGCCGACGACGTCCGCCGGCTTCGCGAGGGCCGTCTCTCCTCCGACGACGCGCTCGTGACCCTGTGCCTCGCGCCGCGCGGCAACCAGTTCGCGACGCTCGAGGTCACGGCGCGCGACTACGCGCTCGCCGCCGAGCTCGGCATCCGGATCAGCTGTCATGCGGGCGACGGCGAGTGGGGCAAGGGACGCCCGATCGCCCAGCTTCAGGAGCACGGGCTGCTCGGCGCGAACCAGACGTACGTCCACTGCAACTCGCTCGCCGACGACGAGCTCGCGATGATGGCCGATGCGGGCTGCACGGCCTCCTGCTCCCCCGACATCGAGCTGCAGATGGGCCACGGCTGGCCTGCGACCGGCCGGCTGCTCGACGCCGGGATCCGGCCAAGCCTCTCGATCGACGTCTGCAGCTCGAACGGCGGGCACCTGTTCGGGACGATGCGGGCGACGATCGGCACCGAGCGCGGGTTCGACAACGCGGCGGCGCGCGACCGTGGCGAGGCGTCCGTCAGCAGGATGGAGCTCACCTGCCGCGACGTGCTCGAGTTCGCGACGATCGAAGGCGCGCGCGCGTGCGGCCTGGATTCGAAGATCGGGACGCTCACCCCCGGCAAGCGCGCCGACATCATCATGGTTCGAGCCGACAGCTTCGGCATGACGCCGATGAACAATCCGATCGGAGCGTTCGTCTACAACGCGCATCCCGGCCTCGTCGACACGATCCTCGTCGACGGCAAGATCGTGAAGCGCCACGGGAAGCTTCTCGGCGTCGACGCCGCCCGTGTGCGGCGGCTGGCGATCGAGTCGCGCGACGACATCCTTCGTCGTGCCGACGGGAAGGGCGGAGCGCGCCTCGGGGGCGACTGGATTCCGGCGGCGTACGAGGCCGTCGAGGCCTAGGTGGTGTCCGTCAAAACCGAGACGCCGCTCGAACGCGAGGTCGGGCTCGCGCTCTACCGCAAGATGCTGCTCATCCGCGGCTTCGAAGAGCGCGTGCAGAGCCTGTTCCTGCGTGGCGAGATCTACGGGACGACGCATCTCTACTCCGGCCAGGAGGCGATCGCCACCGGGTTCGCGAGCGTGCTCGAGCACGGCGACCGCGTCGCATGCACGTATCGCGGTCACGGGCATCTGCTCGCAATGGGCACCGAGCCGGAAGCCTTGCTCGCCGAGTTCCTCGGCCGGGCCACGGGCGTCAACGGTGGGCGGGCGGGCTCGATGAACGTCGTCGATCCCGACCACGGGGTGCTCGGCTGCTACGGCATCGTCGGTGGCAGCATCGCGGCCGCGACCGGCGCGGCGATGTCGCTCAAGGGAAGCGGCAGCGTCGCCGTCGCCTACTTCGGCGACGGCGCGACGAATCAGGCGTACTTCTTCGAGTGTCTCAACTTCGCGAAGGTGCTCGAGCTGCCGGTCGTGTTCGTCTGCGAGAACAACGGCTACGGCGAGTACACGCCGACCGAGGCAGTGACGCCGGGCGGCATCGTCGCCCGCGCCGCAGCGATGGAGCTCACGACGACCGAGATCGACGGCATGGACGTCGCGGCGGTACGACATGCGGCGACGGAGATCGTCGCGCGTGTGCGACGCGGAGACGGGCCGGAGTTCGTCGAAGCCCGGACCTACCGCTTCGTCGGTCACTCGCGCAGCGACCCCGGCAAGTATCGCCCGGAGGGCGAGCTCGATCGCTGGCGTGAACGCGACCCCCTGTCGTTGGCTGCCGGCGCGTTGCAGAAGAGCGGTCTCTCGGAGGACGAGCTGGCGTCCGTCGCCGACGAGGTCGAGGCAGAGCTCGCCCGGATCGAAGAGTCCGCCCTCGCTGCGCCGTTCCCGGCGGAGCTGACTCTCTCGGAATTCAACCCCGGCAGTTGACGGATCCTCGCTCCGCGATGGCCGCCACTGGACACGGCGCGATTGGAGAACGGCTACGGCGCGAGCGTGCCGAGCGCGGCCTGAGCCTGCGCGAGCTCGCGCGCCGGCTCGACGTCTCGCCGAGCCTCGTTTCGCAGATCGAGACGGGCAAGATCCAGCCGTCCGTACGCACCCTCTACGCAATGGTCAGTGAGCTCGGCGTCTCGCTCGACGACGTGTTCCACGCCGAGTCGTCCGTACGGATCGAGCGAAAGCACGGATCGGCGGTCAGCACGCTCCTGCCGGGCGAGAGCGCCGGTCACGTACAGCGGGCCGACTCGAGGCCCGTCGTCGATCTCGAGTCCGGGGTCCGCTGGGAGCGTCTGAGCGCGCGCAACGAGCCCGGGGTCGAGTTCCTGATGACGGTCTACCCGCCCCGCAGCGAATCCGGGCCGGCCGACGGCCTCGTGCGCCATACCGGGCGCGAGTTCGGAATCGTCCTCAAGGGCACGCTCTCGCTCACCGTCGGCTTCGACGAGTACACGCTCGAGGCCGGCGACTCGGTCTTCTTCGACTCGACCGTCCCGCACCGTCTGCACAACGACGGGGAGGAGACCGTCGAGGCCGTCTGGGTCGTCCTCGGCCGCCAGCCGTAGGGACGCGGCCTGTCGAGGAAGCGTTCAGTCCCCCTTGACACAGCGCCCAGCATTTCTTAACGTCGCTCAGATCCGTCCGCGGCAATTGGAGGCACCGTGAAAGGCGCACTACTCGACTGGCAGCTGACGGGAAAGCCCGTCATCGTCACAGGGGCGAGCTCCGGAATCGGCGCGGCGACCGCGAAGGCTCTCGGCTCCGCCGGAGCGTCCGTCGTCCTCGTCGGCCGCGACACCGGCCGTCTGGCCGAGGTGAAGGAAGCGGTGGAGGCCGGCGGCGGGAAGGCGCACGTCGTCCAGGCCGAGCTGACCGACATCTCGGCCGCAGAGGGCGTGATCGCCCAGGCGGTCGACGCCTTCGGGAGCCTCTACGGCATCGTCCACAGCGCGAGCGTCTTCGACCCGCGTCCGCTCGAGGAGACGACCCTCGAGAGCGCGCAGGAGCAGTGGCTCGCAAACGTCGCCGCACCGTTGTTCATGACGCGCGCGGCTCTGCCGCATCTCGCCGCGGAGAGCGCGATCGTCTTCATCGCGTCGACGACCGGCACGGTCGGGTTTCCCGGCTGCTCGGCCTACTCGGCGACGAAGGGCGCAGTGATCTCGCTTGGACGGGCGCTCGCGGTCGAGCTCGCGCCGAAGGGGATCCGCGTGAACACCGTCGTGCCGGGCTACGTGCGCACGCCGATGCTGCAGCCGCATCTCGACAGCAACGAGGGCTACGAGGAATGGATCATCTCCCAGACGCCGCAGGCGCGCATTGCCGGCCCGGAAGAGCTGGCAACCACCATCGTCTACATGCTCTCCGGACTCTCGACATACGTTCACGGAGCGACGCTTGTCGTTGATGGCGGCTGGGTCGCACGATAGGTCGGTCGGTACGGCTCCACGCGAAGTCGCTGTCGCCGCAGGTGGCGCGACCTGGCAGCTGGGCTTGACCGGCCTCGGCGTCCGCCTGCCGCGGTACTCGGCGGTGTGGCTGGCCACGGGCTTGCTGTTTGCCGTCAGTCCGCTGCTGGCGCCGGGCAGCGACAGCCACAGCGCACTCCTGTCGACGCTGCCGTTCGCTGCCATCCTCGCGATCGCCGCGATCGGCCAGACGCTCGTGATCCAGCAGCGCGGGCTCGACCTCTCGGTGCCCGGCATGATCACGCTCTCGACGATCATCGTCACGAAGGTGGCGCAGGGCGCCGACGGCCGCCTGCCGGAGGCGATCGGGCTCGTCGCGCTAGCCTGCCTCGCATCGGGGCTCGTCAGCGGGATCGCGATCACCCGGTTCGGCGTCACACCGCTCGTCGCGACGCTCGGAGTCAATGCGCTCCTGACGGGCGTCGTGCTCCAGATCACGAGCGGTGCGTCGACGTACTCCGCGACGCCCGGGCTCGGGCGATTCGCGCTCGAGAAGACCGCGGGCATTCCCAACACGGTGATCATCGCCGTGGTGGTCGTCGCGGTCGTCGCAACGCTCGCGCGGACATCCGTGGTCGGCCGGCGCTTCGTATCCGCGGGCGCGAGCCCTGCGGCTGCACACGTCGCAGGCGTGCGCGTGAAGACCTACGAGGTCATCACGTACATGCTCGCGAGCCTCACGTACGGCACGGCCGGCGTTCTCGTCGCCGGCTATCTCGGCACGCCGGGGATCGGCGCCGGCGACAATTACCTGTTGCCGACGATCGCCGCCGTCGTGCTCGGCGGCACCTCGCTCGCCGGCGGCAGCGGCAGCGTCGCGGCGACCGCGGTCGGCGCAGTCTTTCTCACGCAGCTCGAACAAGTCGTGCTCGGAATGGGCGCTCCTGCGTCCCTCCAGCTCGTGATCCAGGGCTCGATCATCGCGCTCGGCATGGCACTGCGGCATGTGCCGTTCGCGCGGATCCGGCCGCTCTTTCACCAGTTGTCGGCGTCGTCCATGACCCCTCGTCGCCGAGCAGCTTCACCCATACCGGGGTCGAGGAGGCATAAATGACCAGCAAGACCGTAGCCGCGCAGCGGTCACGGCCCCGTGTGCGTCGCAGGGTTGTGCTCGCGGCTCTCCTGGTGGCGGTCGCCGTCGGCGCAGTCTCCGCAGCGGCAGCGACGTTCGCGTCGCCGACCCCCGCTCAGGAGATCGCGTCGTCCGGCATCGTCAATGTGCCGTTCTGCGGCACGAAGCCGATCACGCTCGCCGTCCTCGACGGGTACGGCGTGAACGCGTGGTCGCAGCATTCGTACGCGGCCGTCCGCTCCGAGGCGGCGAAGTGCACGAACGTCACAGTGACCGTTGCAGCCGGCGGCGGTGACCTGCAGAAGTCGATCGCGGACATCAGCGGCGCCGTGGCGCAGGGTGCGAACGCGATCGTGGTCATCCCCGACTTCGGTCAGTCCGAGCTGCCTGCGATCCAGCAGGCGACCAAGGCCGGCGTCAAGGTCGTGCCGTGGGCGGCAAGCGCGGGCGGCACGAACGGCACGGACTACGTCAGTTACGTCGACTGGCTGCCGCAGTACGCGGGCACGATCTGGGCCCAGTGGATGGCCGGCGTTCTGCACGGCAAGGGCAACGTCGCCTATCTCGGCGGTCCCGCCGGCAACCCCGTCGGCATGGACGCGCTGGCGAACATGGTGAAGGTGTTCAAGAAGTATCCGGGCATCAAGCTGATCACCGGGAACACCGGCTTCGCCGTCACGAACTGGGATCCGGCGACAGCCCAGAAGGTCACGGCGGCGCTGCTCGCCAAGTACCCGAAGATCGACGGGATCATCACGAACTACGGCACGGACGCGCTCGCCGCGGCCCGCGCCTTCCAGGCGGCCGGCCGTAAGCTCGTTCCGGTCGCAGGAGCCGACGCGAACGGCCTCTCCTGCCTGTACAAGAAGTCGGGCACGGCCCTCGCAACGGTCTCGACCCGCAACTGGCTCGGCCGGATCGCAGCGCGCAAGGCGATCGCCGCTGCGGAAGGCCTGCCGAACACCGAGCCCAGCCTGCTCAAGCTTGGTTGGTGGGAGAACACGACGGCCGGCAAGCCGGCCAAGTGTGTCGCGGGCGCTCCGTCCGACTACTACCCGTCGGACAAGATCTCGCTCGCTCAGCTCAAGCAGTACGGAACGCCGTAGGTCGCTGAATGTCGTCTGCCCGTGTCGTTCTCAAGCTTTCGGACGTCGTCAAGACGTATCCGGGAGTCGTCGCCCTCAAAGGTGTCAGCTTCGAGGTCACCGAGGGTGAGGTCCACGCACTCGTGGGGGAGAACGGCGCGGGCAAGTCGACCCTGATGGCGGTCGCCGCCGGCTCGACGTTGCCCGACTCGGGCAGCGTCGAGATCGGCGGCCGCCCGCTCGACC
>DATEXK010000460.1:0-2214 GCA_035257065.1 Gaiellaceae bacterium
CCGAAGGTGTGGAGCGTCCGCTGGTTCGCCTCGTAGGCCGAGTAGCCGGGAATCGAGAAGCTCTCGAACCAGCGCTTCGACACCTGGCTCGCGGAGAACATGCCGAAGATCGTGAGCACGATCCAGACCGCGATCACCGCACGGCGATGCCGCACGATCTGGTGCGCGAAGCGCGCGAGCAACGGGGTTTTTTCGGGCGTGCTCATCGTGTTCTCCTCCAGCCGGGGTCGGCTCTTCGGGTTGTTCGAGAGGGTAGACGGTGCGGCGGCGCAGAACTCATCGCCGCCGCGCGATTCGACGGCGGGCCTACTTGAGCTGCGCCATCCTGATCTGGTTGCCGGACGGATCCCGGAAGCCGGCGTCGATGCCGTACGGCTGCTCCGTCGGCTCCTGTGAGAACTCGACGCCCAGCTTCTTGAGCTGCTCGTACGTCGTCCGGCAGTCGTCCGTGGAGAAGAAGAGGCCGCCGAGGGCGCCCTTGGCGAGCAGCGACTCGAGCTGCGCCTGCGTGTCGGCGTCGAAGACGGGCGGCCCCATGATCTTCATCAGGGTCAGTGCGACGTCCGGCTGGTCGGGGTGGCCGACGGTGAGCCACCGGAAGTTGCCCATCTCCGGCATCGTCACGTCGTCGCGGAGCTCCATTCCCAGCTTCTCGGTGTAGAACGCGAGAGCCTCGTCCTGGTCGCGGACCCACACGTTCACATGGGTGAGTTGCTTCAACACGGTCATCCTCTTGTCGTTGTCGGGCGGTCGACGGCGACGTTAGTCAGGGCGCTCCGCGGTGTCTTCTCGAAAACTGCTGACTGCGACTTTGACGGACGGCGGGCGCGCCCAGGCGAGCATCACGCACGTCGGCACGCGAGCGTGAGTGGCGGCCGGCGGATACGCGGCTCGGTACTCCGCTGGGGTAAGGCCGTACGTCCGGCGAAAGCTCGTCGTGAACGAGCCGAGGCTCTGGAGCCCCACCGTCAGGCAGATGTCGGCGATGCTGCGATCCGTCGAACGGAGTAGCGCCGCAGCGCGCTCCATCCGTCTCGTCAGCAGGTACTGGTGCGGCGTCTCGCCGAAGGCCCGGCGGAACTCGCGGCTGAAGTGCGCCCGCGACAGATGCGCGGCGCGGGCGAGCGCGGCTACGTCGAGCGGCTCGCGATAGCGGGCATCGATGAGGTCCTTGGCGCGGAGGAGGTGGCGCGCGGGCGGGTGAGCTGTCGTCACTCCCCGAGTATTGCGACCGGCCGATGAGTTCTGCGCCGGATCGCGGTCTGACCGGCATGACCGCGAAAACGCGAGCTCAGGCTGCGCCCGGCGTGGCAGGATACGGGGCGATGGCGAGGCTCGAATCGACGACGCCGGGCTCCGGCGACCTCGAGCTCCAGCTCGAGGCGCACCGCAGGGAGCTGAACGCCTACTGCTACCGCATGCTCGGCTCGGCGTTCGAGGCCGAGGACGCCGTCCAGGAGACGATGGTGCGGGCGTGGCGTAACCTCGATCGCTTCGAGGGACGAGCGGCGCTACGCACGTGGCTCTATCGCATTGCGACCAACGTGTCGCTCGACATGCTGAACGGGCGAGAACGCCGCGCGCGCCCCATGGATCTCGGGCCGGCGTCCGAGCCCGTCGCCGACCATCTGAACACGCTGCCCGAGGTGACCTGGGTCGAGCCGATCCCCGACGGCCTCGTCGTGCCGGAGGGAGATCCGGCGGACGTCGCCGTCGCGCGCGAGACGATCCGCCTCGCCTTCGTCGCCGCCCTGCAGCACCTTCCCCCGCGCCAGCGGGCCGTGCTGATCCTGAGCGAGGTGCTCCGCTGGCAGGCGACGGAGGTTGCAGAGCTCCTCGACTCGAGCGTCGCGTCGGTCAACAGCGCGTTGCAGCGGGCCAGGGCGACGCTCGCGGCCGGCAACGTGAGCGCGTCCGATCCGTCTCCGCCGCTGAGTGCGGAGGACAGCGCGCTCCTCGCCCGCTATGTCGAGGCGTTCGAGCAATACGACATCGACGCCCTCACCTCCCTGATCCGGGAAGACGCGACGCAGTCGATGCCGCCGTTCGACATGTGGTTGAGCGGCCGTGACGACATCTTCCGCTGGTGGCTCGGACCGGGCAGCGGCTGTCGGGGCTCGCGCGTGATCCCCGCGGGCTCAGCGAACGGCTCGCCGGCGTTCGCGCAGTACAAGCCGAATCCGGACGGCGCCGGCCACGTGCCGTGGGCGCTGC
>DATEXK010000461.1:0-3404 GCA_035257065.1 Gaiellaceae bacterium
GCAACAAGACCGCCGCCGCCGCCGAGGTCGAGCAGCTCCGCAGCACAGCACGCACCAGCGACCACGTCACCGTCGACCGCACACTCACCGTCGCGCGGCTCGCGGAGAAGTTCCGGCAGGCAGCCGAGGCCGACCCTGCGATCTCGCCGCGGACGCGCGAGGACTGGCTCACGCGGGTTGACCACCACGTCCTCCCCACACTCGGCCGCGTCCGAGTCTGCGACCTGGACGCCCACGCGGTGCGCAGGTTCGCCCGCGGCCTGCCGAAGATGCGGAGCAAGACGCACCGCAACGTCCTGTCCGTGCTCTCGGTGCTGCTCGCCTGGCCGGTCGCGGAAGGGCTCGCCTCCGAGAACCCGGTCAGCCGGGCACGGGAGCGCTTCCCACGCGACCTGCGTCGCACCGATGCGACCAAGTTCGAGCCGCGCGCGCTCACCGACGCAGAGGTCAAGCAGGCGCTCGCCAAGGTCGGCGCGACATACCGCCCGCTCGTCACGTTCATCGCCGAGACCGGCGCACGTGTGTCAGAGGCGCTCGGTGTGCGCTTCAGGGACGTCGAACTCCAGGCCGGAACGTGGACGGTCGCCGGTCAACTCGCGGACGACGGAACCGTGCGTGACGCGAAGACGCCAGGGAGCATGGCGACCGTGCCGCTGTCGGGCGGGGCGGTCGCGGTCGTGAAGGAACGTCGCCGTGTGCTGATGCGCAGCGGCTTCGCTGCGGCGGCGCCGGACGCGTTCGTGTTCACCGGCATCAACGGTCAGCCGCTCATGCGCAGGAACACGCTCCGCGCGTGGCAGGAGGCGACGAAGGCCGCGCTCGGCGTATCGCTCCGGCTGCACGACCTGCGCACGACGTTCGCATCCCGGCTCGCTGCGAACAACGTGGACGTGGCGACGGCACAGGCGCTCATGCGACACGCGCGGCCGTCAACCACTCTGGACGTCTACACGCGCGTCAGAGGCGATGCCGCGGCGAAGCTGGAGCGGATGCGTGCTGCGCTCGAGGCGTAAGCGATCGGACGGAGGCTACGACTCTGGCAGTTCGCTGAGGACGCCTTCGAGTCGATTCGCCAACTCCCGCATGCGCTGGGCCTGCGCCTCCGCCAGCGCCTCGATGCGCGCCCACGCTTCCGGCTTTAGCTCGACCCACGAGTGAGAAAACTGGCCGTCGCCGAAAACGTCCTCGGTGCCCCGAAGGTCAGTCTTGTCAGTGTGCGCGTAGCGTTTGTGGCGCAACTCGATCAGCGCGTAGTGGAGCCGCCGCTCGTCTTCGCTGGCGGGAGCCCATTCATCCTTGTCGAGGGCGCCGACTCCGTGCCGTGTGAAGGGTCGGACATAGCTGACGATGGCCCCTGTCTCGAGCGCCTGCTTGGCGTCATCGTGCATGCGGCTGAGGCTGCCCTCATGCATTCCTGTCATGTGCCTGGCCGCGCCCGCAGCGTGCTGCATGTCCGCAACGGCGATCCGAAGGCGGTTGATCTCGGCTGTGACGTGATCGCGGCTCATCGGCTCAGTCCCCGGTGTTGCCACGATGTTGCCACGGCGGCCGTCAGCGCCAGTGCCGAGGCCGCCGAAAAGCCGAGAGCCCGCTCCGGAAGCGGGCTCTCGAAAGGGTGGCGAACGGGACTCGAACCCGCGACCACCGGGACCACAACCCGGGGCTCTACCAACTGAGCTACCGCCACCACGAACCGGACACAGGGTAGCGCAGCGTTGCTCGCGATTCGACGCGTGCCGGAGCGGAAAACGCCGAAGGAGTCCGTTCGGGTGCGGCGGTACCCTTGGCGCACGCGCCCGTAGCTCAGGGGACAGAGCAGCGGACTTCTAATCCGCGGGTCGGAGGTTCGAATCCTCCCGGGCGCACTGACCCGCCGGGTGACGGCTCCGCCACGCGGCCTTCGACGCTTGCGTTCCCTGCAGCCGCGGCTACGCGGCCGCGGTAACACGCGGTAGCCAAGGCTTAACGACCCGTACACCCGATCGATACCCACTCGATCCCACGCGGGCGGCAGAGTCGAGATCGATAGCCCACGGGAATGAGAGGAGTTCGACCGAGCGATGAGTAACAACCCTGCAACTCTGCGTTCAGGCGTCCCGACGCGACGGACCTCGATCTGGCGCCGGAGGTCTCTGCTCGCGATCATGTTCGGGGCGGTGGCGCTGGCGGCCGTCCTGCTGGCGACGACGTCCGCAGGCCTCTCGTCAGCTGACTCCTCCCCCGGTGCCGGTCCGGGTGGAGTGGCGGCCGAAGCGGACGGCCTCGGAGTCACGCCGGCCAAGATCAAGCACGTATGGCTGATCATTCTCGAGAACAAGTCATACGACGCGAGCTTCACCGGTCTGAACAACAACACCTACCTGTGGCGCACGCTGCCAGCGCAGGGCGTTCTGCTCAAGAACTACTACGGCACCGGCCACTTCAGCCTCGACAACTACATCTCGATGGTGAGCGGCCAGGCGACACAGCCCGACACTCAATCCGATTGCCCGTTCTACGACACCTTTACGGGCACGACCGACACGACGGGCTCGCTGTACACGAACCCGAACTACGGGCAGGTCAGCTCGGCTGCAGGCGCGAACGCCGCGCCGGGCTCGAACGGCTGCGTCTACCCGTCGAACGTGCCGACGCTCTTCAACCAGCTCGACGCCGCACACGTCAGCTGGAAGGGCTACGCGCAGGATCTGGGGAATCCCGACTCGACGTCGAGCGATCAATCGGGAGGCCAAACACACGACGCCGGCGTGGAGTACTGCGGCAGTCCGTTCGCTGCCCCCGGTGCGACGGGAAGCACCGCCGAAGCGAATCCTGGCGGTGCGAACGCGACCGACCAGTACGTGCCGAAGCACTTCCCGTTCCCGTGGTTCGAGTCGATCCTGCAGTCGGGTGACTGCAACGCGGCGCACATCGCGAACCTCCTGGCCCCGAGCAACGGCCTCTACCACGACCTCCAGAAGGAGTCGACGACTCCTGCCTTCAGCTGGATCTCGCCGAACAACTGCAGCGACGCCCACGATGCCGTCTGCCACGGCAACAACCTTTCGAGCGGTTTCTCCGATCCGAACACGCCCAATCCGCCGGCGAACTACACCGGTGGGCTCTACGCCTCGGACCTCTTCCTGGAGCACGTCATCCCGGAGATCGAAGCCTCGCCGGCGTTCAAGGACGGCGGCCTCATCGACATCACCTTCGACGAGGCGTTCCCGCCCTTCACCTACACCGGCAATAGCTTCGCGAACTCGACGATCGTGGCCCCCAATGCAGCAGCTTCGATCGCATCCGACACCGCCGGCGAGACGCTGTTCGGTCGCACAGTCCATTCCGAGCCTGCCGGGCCGAACACCCCGCTTGCCATCGACTCGCATGGGAACCAGCTCTTCCCCGGCCCGGGCGACAACGCC
>DATEXK010000462.1:0-2277 GCA_035257065.1 Gaiellaceae bacterium
ACGCGGCGTCGCTGCGTCAGGCTTTCGCCCATTGCGCAAGATTCCCCACTGCTGCCTCCCGTAGGAGTCTGGGCCGTGTCTCAGTCCCAGTGTGGCTGATCGTCCTCTCAGACCAGCTACGGATCGTCGCCTTGGTGGGCCATTACCCCGCCAACAAGCTAATCCGCCGCGAGCTCGTCCTTGGTCGGAGGCCGAAGCTACCTTTTCCATTCGCTCCGAAAAGCTAATGGGCTATCCGGTATTAATTCGAGTTTCCCCGAGCTATCCCGGTACCAAGGGTGGATTACTCACGTGTTACTCACCCGTTCGCCGCTGTCCCCAAAACCCGAAGGTCTTGGTTCTCGCTCGACTTGCATGTGTTAAGCGCGCCGCCAGCGTTCGTCCTGAGCCAGGATCAAACTCTCCGTGAAGATGAATGCCGGCTGATCACCGGGAAACCGCTTACGCGATTCCTTCGGTAGGGCCGGCGGTCTTTTCACTTGAGCTTGTGCTCAAAGTCAAGGTCACAGCAATGGATCGCTGCGCCTTTGACGAGTTAGTGATGACTCTTCCTCAGCAGACGACAGGCCAGAGAACGGCAAGCCGCAGCCGAGGTCGAGGTCTCGACATAAACGCACGCTGTTGAGTTTTCAAAGACCAGGCCGTTGTGAACGGCGTAAAAAAAGGCCCGACTCGCGCCAGAGGCCTCAGACTTTCGGGACAATCGCTCGTTCCGAGTGGCTCTAAGGCTCTCCGTTGTGGTTGATTGCAGGGACTTGTCCTACGCTGTCCTCGCGGGCAGCCGGGGCATAGTAGCAGCGCAAGCCCGCTTGTCAAGCGAGATGCAGCCGCACGCTGTGCTTGCCGAAGGGAGTGATTTTGATGGCTGTCGGGCCGAGCCCGAGGTTGACCCGCAACTTCGGAACGGTCAATGGGGAATTTGACAGCCGCTCAAATCCATCAACAGCGCAAGTCGGCAGCCGCGCCGAGCGATCCCGACCGAAGTGTCGTAGTGCGGTCGAGACCGACCGAGGCGCCGTGGGCCGCGAGAAGTGCACTTTGTGCAAGTTCGCAGCAGATCTGTACGTTCTGGGGAACCCGCCCGTCAAGTGCGATGCAGCCGTACAAAGTGTCGCTTGCCCGCCTGCACGAGGGCACCGTCGAGAGCCTCCGCGGCGAGCTCGTAGCCGGCGGGCGGCTCCCCGTTCACCTTCACCCCGCCCTGGTCGATCTGGCGCCGCCAGTGGCTTGCAGACTGGCCGAAGACCGTCTGGAGCACGGCGGGCAGGTACACCGGCGCACCGCCGTCGGCCGCGAAGGTCGCGTCGGGCACCTCGGCGGGCGCCTCGCCCTGCCTGACGACCCGCGTGAAGTGCTCCTCGCCCGCCCGCGCGCCCTCCTCTCCGTGCCAGCGCGCGGTGATCCGGCGCGCCAGCTCGAGCTTCCAGTCCATCGGGCTCTCGGCATGCTCGCCGCCGCCTGCCACGAGCTCCCACCACTGGGGCAGGGCCTCGTCGGGAATCGACATCGTCTTGCCGAACATCTCCGCCGGCGGGTCGTTGATCCCGACGTAGTTCCCTTTCGACTTCGACATCTTCTCGGCGCCGTCGAGCCCGACGAGCAGCGGATACGTGACGACGACCTGCGGCTCGAGGCCGTAGCGCTCCATCACGTCGCGGCCGGTGAGGAGGTTGTAGAGCTGGTCGGTGCCGCCGATCTCGACGTCCGCCTCGATCGCCACCGAGTCGTAGGCCTGCATCGGGGGGTACAGGAGCTCGGAAAGCGACACAGGCTCACCGGCGGCGAACCGCTTGGCGAAGTCGTCGCGCTCGAGCAGCCGCGCCACCGTCAGCGTGCGGGTCAGCCGCACCACCTCGGCGAACGTGAGCTTGCCGAGCCATTCGCCGTTGAAGCGCATCTCGGTGCGATCCGGGTCGAGGACGCGGAAGACCTGGCCGGCAAACTCCTTCGCGTTCGAGTCGAGCTCCTCGTCGGAGAGCACCGGCCGCTCGGCCGAACGGCCCGACGGGTCGCCGATTCGCGCGGTGTAGTCGCCGACGATGAGAACGACGGTGTGGCCGGCGTCCTGCCACTCACGCAGCCGGTCGAGCACGACCGCGAAGCCGAGATGGACGTCCGGCGAGGTCGGGTCGATGCCGAGCTTCACGCGCAGCGGGCGGCCCTGCTTCAGCTTGCCCTCGAGCCCGCCTTCGGGCAGAACATGCACCGCGTGGCGCGTCGGGACGAAGGTTTCCACGAGAGCGAGTCTAGTAATACGGTCGGGAAGTGAACCGCCCA
>DATEXK010000463.1:0-3897 GCA_035257065.1 Gaiellaceae bacterium
CTCCGACGCGAAGGCGAAGGTGCCATCGGGGAGCGTCGTCCAGACGAGCGGCTTTTTGCCGAGACGGTCGCGTGCGAGCACGAGTCGTTGCCGGGGCGCATCCCAGAGCGCGATCGCGAACATGCCGTCCAGGCGCTCGACGAAGCGGGGGCCGTACGCCTCGTAGAGGTGCGGGATCACCGGCGTGTCGCCGCGGCCGCGCACCTCGTGGCCGCTCGCTGCCAGCTCCTCTCGAAGCTCACCGAAGTTGTAGAGCTCGCCGTTGAAGACTGCGACGACGTCGCCGACCTCGTTCGCGACAGGCTGATAGCCCTGCTCGGGGTCGATCACCTGCAGACGCTGATGGCCGAGGACGCACGCTCCGAAGGCGTCGGCGGAGCCCTGGTCGGGCCCGCGATGCCGGATGCGCGCGCGCATGTCGTCGACGAGCTCGACCGGCGGCTGTCCGGACGGCGAATAGAGTCCGCAGATCCCGCACACGCCTCACATAGTGCCTTCCGCGACCGGCGCGGCCGTCTCGTGCCATCTCGAGCAGCCGTTGCAGGACGCGACGTGGGCCCGTTTCGAGGCGCTCCAGAGGCGCCGGCCCGGCGGCTTCGACGTGATCGCGCTCATGCGCCCGCCCGATGCCACGCACGGGGAAGACGAGGATGTCTGGCTCGAGCGTGCGCGTGCAGCGGCGGCGCGCGGCCCGTTCGGGCTCCATACGCACTGGACGAGCCCCACTCACGCGCGTCCGACGGGTGGCGACCCGGCCGCGCGCGTGCGTGCCGATGCGGCCTGGATGCGCGAGCGCGGGCTCGAGCCGGCGTTCTTCTGCGGCGGCGGCTGGTACAGCGACGATGCAGTTCGCGCAGCGGTCCGCGACCTCGGGCTCGTCGATTGCACCGTCCGAGGCGGCGAGCCCGCACCAGGAGTCCTGCCGACGACACACTCGCTCGGTGCGCTCGCACGCAGCGTTGCCGGCCCGCTTCCACACTACGTCCACGCGTACTTCCACGACTACGACCTGCTCGACCCACTCCGCCGGACGGCGCTGATTCTCTCGCTCGGCATCCTCGGTCGGCGGCGGGATGCGGTCGACCCGCTCGCGCTGAGCCCGCCCCTCGCCCGCTGAGCGGCCCGGCTTCATCCGGCGACCCGGGAGGACCGGCATACAATTGGCGCTCCTTGGTGATCAGGCCCCTTGTCGGTAGCGACGATCCGGAGGTGGATGGGCCCGGCGGCGACGACCCGCGCCGGCCGCGACCGATGTCTGCCGACATCCGCTCGACACGGATGCTCCCGGCCGCCGGACAGGTACGCACGCTCGTTCGTCGCTTCCTCAGCATGGTCTCGCTCGTGGTCATCGACCTCGGGGGGCTGGCCGGGGCGCTCTACCTCGCGCTCGTGCTGCGCGAGCTGTACTACGGCGAGCGGCCGATTCTCTGGGGGCTTCCCTGGGACGCCGAGGCGAAATGGCTCCCGTTCCTCGCGCTCGTCACCGTGCTCGTGTTCTGGCGGGCGGCTCTCTACGCGGAGCGCGAGCGCCGGGCAGGTGCAGGACGGATCGTCTCGTCTCTGCTGCTCGTGACGGTGATCACCTTGGCGTTCTCCGTCGGTACCGGCTATCGGCACACGACCTTCGGGCTGTACGCGACAACCTTCGTGCTGAGCGCGCTTCTGATCCCCGTGCTTCGCGCGAGCTACGAGGTGGTGACGCGCGACGTTTGGCGGATCGCCGGCGCCAAGCGGCGTGCCATTCTGGTCGGTAACGGCGAACAGCTCGTCACGCTCCGCCGCGCACTCGGCCTCGGCAGAGGAGGGATCGACTACGAGTTCGTCGGCGTCCTCTCGGACGACGGCGAGATCTCCGACCTGCCCATGCTCGGCTCCGTGTCAGAGCTGAGCACCGTGCTTGCGGCACGGCCCGTCGACGAGCTGATCGTCAGCGGCGCGGGCCTCGACGACAGAGAGTTGCTCGATCTCGTCGAGGAGGCACACCGGTGGGCGGTGAAAGTTCGCATCGCACCGACGACGACCGAGCTCCTGACGCAGCGTGCCGAGTACGTCGCCGGCCAGGGCGTGCCGTTGTTCGAGGTTCGGCCGCCGGTCTTCGCCGGGCTCGACTGGGTCGTGAAGCGCCTCTTCGACATCGGCGTGAGTGCGGCGCTGACCATCGTGGCGGCGCCCGTGTGGCTCCTCGTCGCGCTCGCTGTGAAGCTCGACTCGCCCGGCCCCGTCTTCTACCGCGACCGCCGCGTCGGCCTCGGGGAGGGCGAGTTCGGGATGTTCAAGTTCCGCTCGATGTACATCGACGCGAGCGAGCGCCAGGCCGGGCTCGAAGGCGCGAACGAGGCGTCGGGGCCTCTCTTCAAGATCAAGGACGATCCTCGCGTGACGAAGGTCGGTCGCATCATGCGGCGGTACTCGATCGACGAGCTGCCCCAGATTCTGAACGTACTGCGCGGTGAGATGTCGCTCGTCGGCCCGCGGCCGCTGCCGCTGCGCGACTTCGTGCAGCTCGAGGACTGGCACCGGAAGCGGTACCTCGTGCTGCCCGGCATGACGGGGCTCTGGCAGGTGTCAGGCCGCATCGACCTGTCGTTCGACGACCTCGTACGGCTCGACTTCTACTACCTCGAGAACTGGTCGATCTGGCTCGACATCTCGATTCTCGCCAAGACGTTGCCGGCGGTGCTGGCGCGCCGCGGCGCGTACTGAGCCTGTCGCCGACCGGCTGACGCGACACGTCGTCGCTCGGTGGATGTCGGTCCTGTACTCCGAGTCGCGGTTCGTCTAGTCGGTCCACCTCGCCACCTGCCTAACTCTTCCTTCACCTCCCCTTGCCACAATGGGCGCAATGAAGGCTCCCAAGATCCTCGCGGTCGCGTCGGCGGTCGACCTCGACTTCCGCTACGGCTGCACCCCCGCGTGGTGGCAGCTCTGGAAGGGCATGGCCGAGGCGGGGATCGACCTGATCGTGACGCCGTATCGCGGCCACGCGATCGAGTCACCCTGGTGGCGCACCGCGCCCAACCCGCTCTACCGCGAGGCGGAGACGTTCGCCACCGTCCGCGATCTCGCCGCACGGCTGAAGGGCGACCGGTATCTGCGCCGCGCGGAGTCGAGCCCTGACGACACGCGCGCGGACCGCGCCGTGCGCGAGGTGATCTGGCGCTACGTCACGCCACGCTGGCAGAAGCACCTCGAGCGGATCCTCGAGCGCGAGCGCGACGTCGACGCGGTCGTCGTCTTCACCGTGCCGATGAGCCACCTCCGGGGCATTCCGACGGCGCTACGCGAGCGGTTCGGCGTGCCGGTTGTCTTCTACGACGGGGACGTCCCGATGAGCCTGCCGGAGTTCGGCGGCATGGACACGGGCTTCAACTACTACCACGGCGCCGATCCATCCGAGTACGACCTCGTCCTCTCGAACTCGGAAGGAGGGATTCCGCGTTTGCTCGAGCTCGGCGCGCAACGGGCCGAGGCGCTCTTTTGGGCCGCGGACCCCGAGCTCTTCGCCCCGCTCGACGTCGAGAAGGAGCACGACGTGTTCTTCTACGGCTACGGCGTCAAGTTCAGGCGCGAGTGGATGCGCGAGCTCGTCGGTGAGCCGAGCCGGCAGGCGCCCGACGTGGACTTCTCACTCGGAGGCCGCGACTTCCGCGGCGATGTCGGCGCCGCCCGGGTCATCGGCGACGTGCCGTTCAACGTCTTTCCCCGTGCGATCTCCTCGGCGCGCATAAACCTCAACATCACGCGCAGGGCGCACGCGACTGTGACCGCGTCGTCCACGTGCCGCCCGTTCGAGCTCGCCGCCTGCGGCGCCGCGATCGTCTCGAATCCGCACGAGGGCATCGAGCGGTGGTTCGAGCCGGGGCGGGAGCTGGTCGTCGTCTCGGACGCGGACGAGGC
>DATEXK010000464.1:0-6761 GCA_035257065.1 Gaiellaceae bacterium
CGAGGAGCTGACGGCCGGCGCAGCGCTCGCCGATGCCCGCCTCGCCGAGCTGCGCGCCCTGGTCGAGGACACGGAGGGGCTCGAGGCGGGGGATGAGGACCGCCTCCGCAACGAGCGCGAGCGTCTCCGGCACGTCTCCGACCTCGCTGAGGCCGCCGCAGCGGCCGCCGAAGCTCTGGCGCCGGAGGAGGGCAACGGCGCCGCAGGGCTCGTCGGAATCGCCGAACGCGCCGTCGCGCCACTCGAGCGGCTCGCCCCCGAGCTCCAGAAGGCCGGCGACGAGCTGCGCGACGCCGAGCTGCGGCTGCGTGAGACGGCCTCCGAGCTGCACTCCTTTCTCGCCTCCCTCGAGGCGGAGCCTGCCCGCCGCGACGAGCTCGAGGCCGGGCTCGACCGGATCGCCGAGGCGAAGCGCCGCTTCCGGGCCACGAGCTACGACGAGCTCCTGCAGCGCGCGAGCGACGCGCGCGCCGAGCTGGCCGCACTCGACGAGGGCGTCGATCCTGCGGCCGCCGCTGCAGCCGCTCTTGCCGCCGCAGAGTCGCGCGTGCACGACCTCGCGAACGAGCTACGCGCGGAGCGGAACTCTGCCGCCCCTGCGTTCGCCGATGCCGTCGCGGCGGAGCTCCACGACGTCGGGATGGGCGAGGGCGAGTTTGCGTGCGAGCTGCGCGAGCGCGACCCGGGCAGCACCGGCGGCGACGAGGCGGTGTTCCTCGTGCGGCCGAACGCCGGCATGCCCTTCGGCCCGGTCGCGGAGACCGCCTCCGGCGGCGAGCTCTCCCGCATCGCACTCGCGATCGCCGCGGTCGCTGGCGGCGACACGCTCGTCTTCGACGAGATCGACGCCGGCATCGGCGGCGAGACCGCCAACGCCGTCGGCCGCGTCCTGAAGCGCCTCTCCGAGCGCGCGCAGGTGATCACGATCACGCATCTGCCGCAGATCGCGGCGCTCGCCGACCGGCACTTCCGGGTCGAGAAGGTCCCGGGCGATCCGACGCACACGCGCATCGAGCAGCTCGGCGACGCCGACCGGAAGGCCGAGCTCGAGCGGA
This sequence comes from Gaiellaceae bacterium, assembly GCA_035257065.1. Lineage (GTDB taxonomy): Bacteria > Actinomycetota > Thermoleophilia > Gaiellales > Gaiellaceae > Palsa-739. Next base: position 1,056 of record DATEXK010000464.1, read on the forward strand.
TGCTCGGCGGCCAGGAATTCCTGGCGACGGTTCGTTGATGCAACGCGTGGCGGCGGGGCGCTGATGCCGCGCTACGTCGCGGAACGAACGCTGCTCGCGCCGGTGGAGGACGTCTGGGCGTTCCTCGTGGAGCCGTACCACCTGCCCGACTGGTGGCCGGGGCTCGGCGGCGTGCAGCCCGACCGGCGGGGGGGCGCACCCGGCGCCCGCTGGACGATCCTCGGCTCGAGCGCGCTGTCGGAGGAGTCGCTGCGGCCCATCTTCGGGCCCGGAATGTTCAGACGGCCCGACGCCGCCGGAACGCTCCTCGTCCTCGACGTCGTCCGCGGACGGAGGCTCGCATTCCAGCTCGTCAACGAGAACATCACCGCCGAGCTCGACCTGTCGCCGGCGGACGGCGACCGCACCGCTGTCACCCTCACCGTCGAGGCATCGTGGGGAGCCGTCCGCCGCTCCTACGCGAAAGACGCGCTCGGCCGCCTCTACGATCTCGTCCAGACCGGCGACACGACCTGAGCCCCGCCGGCCGCAGTCGCTGCTACCCTCAAATCCCGTGAGCCAGCGGGCCCCAAAGTACGTCTTCGTGACCGGGGGAGTGGTCTCGGCACTCGGGAAGGGAATCGTCGCCGCATCGCTTGGGCGACTCCTCAAAGCGCGCGGGCTGCAGGTGCAGCTCCAGAAGTTCGATCCCTACCTGAACGTCGATCCGGGGACGATGAGCCCGTTCCAGCACGGCGAGGTCTTCGTCACCGAGGACGGCGCCGAGACCGACCTCGACATCGGGCACTACGAGCGCTTCGTCGACGAGAACCTCTCGCGGAACTCGTCACACAGCGCAGGCGCCGTCTGGGAGACCGTCCTGCGCAAGGAGCGCAAGGGTGAGTTTCTCGGCGCAACGGTGCAGGTGATTCCGCACATCACGAACGAGATCAAAGCGCGAATCCGCCGCGCGGCCGAGGCGACTCCCACCGACGTCGTCATCTCCGAGATCGGCGGCACGGTGGGCGACATCGAGTCCCTGCCGTTCCTCGAGGCGCTGCGCCAGTTCCGCCGCGAGGTCGGCCCGGAGAACGTGATGTACATCCACGTCACGCTCGTGCCGTACATCGAGGCGGCCGGCGAGCTGAAGACGAAGCCCACGCAGCACTCGGTCAACGAGCTGCGCCGCATCGGTATCCACCCCGACGTGATCGTCTGCCGCTCGCATGAGGAGCTCGGACGCGACATCCGCGACAAGATCGCGCTCTTTGCAGACGTCGATCCCGGCGCCGTCGTCGCGTGCCCCGACGTCCGCGACGTCTATCTCGTCCCGGGCGTGCTCCAGGAGGAGGGCCTCGACCGGCTCGTCTGCGAGAAGCTCGGGCTCGAGACGCCTCCGGTCGACCTCGCCGAGTGGGGCGACCTGATGCACCGCATCGACGAGCGCCGCGAGCTCGTGGAGATCGCGCTCGTGGGCAAGTACGTCAAGCTCCAGGACGCCTACCTCTCGGTCCACGAGGCCCTGAAGCACGCGGGACTGCACAACGGCTGCTCCATCAGCGTGCGCTGGATCGACGCCGAGAACATGTCGTACGAGGAGACAGCGGCGCTGATCGAGACCGTGGACGGCGTGCTCGTCCCCGGCGGCTTCGGCTCACGGGGCTGGGAAGGGAAGATTCTCGCCTGCCGCGCGGCCCGCGAGCGCCGCATCCCGTACCTCGGCATCTGCCTCGGCATGCACGTCGCGGTCTCCGAGTTCGCGCGGCACGTCGTCGGCCTCGAGGGCGCCAACTCCACCGAGATGGATCCCGAGACGCCGTATCCGGTGATCGATCTGCTGCCGGAGCAGAAGGGCATCGAAGATCTTGGCGGGACGATGCGTCTCGGCGCGCAGGCCGTCGAGGTCACCGCAGGCACCCTGGCGCGCGAGCTGTACGGCGACGCGGTCATCTTCGAACGCCACCGTCACCGCTACGAGGTCAACAACCTCTACCGCGAGCAGCTCACGGCCGCCGGGCTCGTCGTGAGCGGCACGTTCGAGGAAGGCCGGCTCGTGGAGATCGTCGAGCTCCCCGACCATCCGTGGTTCGTCGCGAGCCAGTTCCATCCGGAGTTCAAGTCGCGGCCTACGCGCCCCGCGCCGCTCTTCCGCGGCTTCGTCGGCGCGGCGCTTCTGCGGGCGCGCGAGCGCGCCGGTGAGACCGTCGCCGTCAGCTAGCAGCTAGCGACCCCTTGCCGTCTACGATCCGGCGATGGCCCAATCCCTCGAGGTAGCGCACGACGACGTCCTGATGCTCTTCCTCGAGCTCGCCGCGCTGCCGAGCCCGCCGGGTGAGGAGCGCGCCGTCGCCGACGTCGTGCTGCGTTACCTGCGCGACCTCGGGCTCGAGCCGGACGAGGACGGCGCCGGCGCAGAGATCGGCAGCACGATGGGCAACATCTACGTCCGCCTCGAGCCGACCGCCGAGGGGACGCCGCTCTTCTTCTGCGCGCACCTCGACACAGTGCCTCCGTCGGGAACGCTCGAACCGGTCGTCGAGGACGGCGTCGTCCGCAACGCCGGTGGCACGATCCTCGGCGCCGACAACAAGTCGGCCGTCGTCGCGATGCTCGAAGCCTTCCGGCGCGTGCTCGCAGAGGGTCGTCCGCACGCGGGAATCGAGCTCGTCTTCACGCCGAAGGAGGAGGTCGGCCTGATCGGCATCGCCGCCTTCGATCACGGCCGGCTTCGTGCCGACCTCGGCTACGTCTACGACCAGGCTGCGCCGATCGGCGAGATCATCCTGGGCGCACCGTACGCGCAGGCGCTGCAGGTCACGTTCCACGGCCGCGCAGCGCACTCCGGCATGTTCCCGGAGGAAGGACGCTCGGCCATCCAGGCCGCCGCGAAGGCGATCGCCGACCTCCGGCTCGGACGCATCGACGAGGAGTCGACCGCGAACGTCGGCACGATCTCCGGCGGCACCGCGGGCAACATCGTCCCCGAGTGGTGCACATTCCTCGCCGAGGCCCGCTGCCAGGACGAGCGGCGGCTGAACGAGCTGGTGCAGGAGATGCTCGACGTGTTCTCGTTCGCGGCGACGTCGTGCGACTGCGAAGTCGAGACCGAGACGCGTAAGGACTACAGGGGCTATCGGTTCAAGCGTGAGGACGACGTCGTCGTGCTCGCAGCTGCGGCTCTCACACGTTGCGGACACGAGCCGACCTACGCACTGTCGGGCGGAGCCGCCGACGCGAACGTGTTCAACGAGCGCGGCCGCCGCTGCGTGAATCTCGCAAACGGGATGACGGACATCCACACGCCCGACGAGCGGATCGCCGTCGCGGATCTCGCGGCGATGGTCGACGTGACGCTCGCGTTGATCGAAGGAGCACTCGCCACGTGATCGCCGCGCTCGCGCTCGCCGCTGCGTTCTCCGGCCAGCCCATGGCGCTGCCCGATTGTCTCGGCAAGCCGCGCATCCGGCCGACCGAGGTCGTGCTCGCCTGCGCCGACGCGAACTTCGGCGTGCGCAAGCTCCGCTGGACGGGCTGGGGGCAGTCGTTCGCCGCCGCCACTGGAGTTGGGTACGCGAACGACTGCACACCGAACTGCGCGGCCGGTCACATGCACACGTATCAGGCGGTCATCGTGGCGTCGGGCACGCAGCGTTGCCCCGGCGGGATCACCGCCTACAGCAAGGTCACGGTCGCGTTCGTCGGCAAGTCGCCGTATCCGAAGTCCAGCGCGGCCGATATGACGTATCCGACCCGCTGCCGCTGAGCGCGATGCAGCCGGACGAGTCACGGACCGTCTACGAAGGGAAGTTGATCGACGTCACTCTCGAGCGGTGGGGCGACCGCGAACGAGAGATCGTCGAGCATCCCGACGCGGTGGCGATCGTCGCGGTCGACCGCAACGGTTCCGTCGCGCTCGTGCGGCAACTCCGTGAGGCGACGCGCGCAAGGCTCGTCGAGATCCCCGCGGGCAAGTGCGAGCCCGGGGAGGAGCCGCTCGCAACCGCGAAGCGCGAGCTGCGAGAGGAGTGCGGCTTCACCGGCGGGGAATGGACGCTCCTCACGTCGTTCTGGACGACGCCCGGCTTCTGCAGGGAGCGGATGCACGTCTACCTCGCCGAAGGCGTCGAGGAGGGTGAGCCCGAGCCGGACGATGACGAGGTGCTCGAGCTGCTCCGGTGGCCGGTCGACGAGCTGGAGTCGAGGTTGCCCGAGCTGGACGACGCAAAGACGCTCGCGGGCCTACTGGTGTACCTGCTGCACCGCCGCAGCCGCTAGAGTCCCGCGCGTCTTGCGCATCGGTGTCGCCAAGGAGATCAAGACCGACGAGTACCGCGTCGCGTTGACGCCGGCGGGTGCGCGTGAGCTCGTCCAGAAGGGGCACGAGGTGCTCATCGAGACGACGGCCGGCGACGGCAGCTCGTTCTACGACGCCGACTACGTCCGCGCGGGCGCGCGCATCGTCTCGGTTGAAGACGTGTGGGGCCAGTCGGAGCTCTTGCTGAAGGTGAAGGAGCCGATCGCCTCCGAGTATCCAAGCCTGCGCCGGGGCCTCGTGCTCTTCACCTATCTGCACATCGCGGCGGACGAGGCGCTGACCCGGGCGCTCGTCGACAGCGGCATCACCGCCGTCGCGTACGAGACCGTCGAGACCGACGACGGACGGCTGCCGTTGCTCGCGCCGATGAGCGAGATCGCCGGCCGGATCGCGTCGCAGGCAGGCGCGTACTTCCTCGAGAAGCCGCTCGGCGGGCGCGGCCTGCTGCTCGGCGGCGTGCCGGGCGTCGCGCCCGGGCGGGTGCTCGTGCTCGGCGGCGGCATCGTCGGCTACAACGCCGCGATCATCGCGATCGGCCTCGGAGCGCAGGTGACGGTGCTCGAGCGCTCGATCGACCGGATGCGCCACCTGGACGAAGTGCTCTCCGGCCGGGTGAGCCTCGTGATGTCGTCGACGCTGCAGATCGAGTCGTCGATCGCCGAGGCGGACCTCGTGATCGGCGCCGTGCTCGTTCCCGGCGCCCGCGCCCCGAAGCTCGTCACCCGCGAGATGCTCGGAGTGATGAAGAAGGGCGCGGTGATCGTCGACGTCGCAATCGACCAGGGCGGCTGCGTCGAGACCGCTCACCCGACGACGCACAGCGATCCCGTCTACGACGTCGACGGGATACTGCACTACTGCGTCGCCAACATGCCCGGCGGCGTGCCGATCACCTCGACGAAGGCGTTGACGAATGCGACGCTTCCGTACGTCGAGGCGATCGCCGATCACGGACTGGTACGCGCTGTCTCGGCCGACCCCGCGCTCGCGCAGGGCGTCAACGTGCTCGACGGCAAGATCACGTACGCGGCGGTCGCGGAAGCCCACGGCCTCGAGTACGCGCCGCTCGACGACGTGCTGCCACTCACGCCCGCTTAACGCTCAGCGGGCCACGCGGCTCAGCCGCAGCAGCCCGATGCGCGCGAGCGCGAACGGTAGCCGGCCGAGCGGTCGCATCTCGGCGGTGTGCTGCCAGGTGCCGACCACCTGTACGACCGCCGCGCGTGGATTGATCCGCTGGATCGCCCGGAACAGCAGGCCCGACTGCGATGCCTGGTCGACCACGACGCGGTCGCGCGTGCTCCACCACAGCTCGAGCGGAACGCCGGAGAATGCGAGCTCACGCGAATAGTAGATCGGGCTCCGGTCCGCCCATGCGTCGCCCGCGATGCGCGGAATCCCGCCAAACTCGA
>DATEXK010000465.1:0-6666 GCA_035257065.1 Gaiellaceae bacterium
CGGCCCGGCGGCGCCCGCCGCAAAGAAGTCGACGACGCCCGCGAAGACGGCGACCACGCCTGCGGCCACCGCGACAACGCCTGCCGCAACGACGCCCGCAACCACTGCAACGACTCCCGCGACGACCGCGACGACGCCTGCAAAGACCGCGAAGACCGCGACGCCGGCGACGAAGCCTGCAGGTGCGACGACCGCCAAATCCACGCCGGCCGCGTGGCCTCAGACTCGCCCCGTCGCGTTCGTCGTTCCCGGCGCCAAGAAGGAGCCGCTCGACGAGATGCCCCTCCCGGATCGCGCCAAGGCGCTGGGGACGTGGCTCGACTCTCACCGGACGAAGTCCGCCAAGGACGCCGCGTACTGGCTCTACCAGAACGACTGGGTCGTCGCCGGCGCGCAGCTGGGCTGGTGGCACGGCGCCGAAGCGCTGCAGACCCTGATCGCGGTCGACCGCCGCACGCAGTCCCTCTGGGGGATCGGTGCGACGAGCGCCGCCGCCGCACAGCAGGCACTCGACGAGGTCAGGGCAAAGGCCAAGTCTTGATGCGCCGGCTCCGGCGCCGCGACGAGGGCGGCGTCACCCTGCTCGAGATGATCCTGGTCAACGCCTTCAGGCGCAGGAGGCGGCGCGCCCTCCTTCCCGCCCCGTGCTTCCCGGCCCCGATCTCGTGAGTCTCGTCGCCGGAGCCTTCGCATTCGTGCCCGGTCTCGCGATCGGTAGCTTCCTGAACGTCGTGGTCGCACGCGTCCCGCTCCGGCGGTCGATCGTCAGCCCGCCCTCTGCGTGTATGAGCTGCGGTAACGAGCTCGCGTGGTACGACAACATTCCGCTCGTCTCATGGCTCGTGCTGCGCGGGCGCTGCCGAACGTGCGGCGTCCGGATCGCGGCGCGCTATCCCGCCGTCGAGCTTGCGACTGCGCTGCTCGTGGCCGGCTGCTTCTGGAAGTTCGGCCTCACCGGCTCGGCGTTCGTCGCTGCCTTCTTCTGCATCGTTCTCGTCGCCGTCTCCGGGACGGACCTCGAGCACCATGTCATCCCCAACCGGATCGTGCTCCCGGCGGCTGTGCTCGTTCTCGCCGCCAACACCACGCTCCATCTGAGCCCCGAGTGGGCGCTCGGCGCGCTCGGCGCGTCCGGCTTCCTCTTCGCCGCCGCCCTCGCCTACCCGAAGGGGATGGGCATGGGCGACGTCAAGCTCGCGCTCCTCATGGGCGCTGCCCTCGGACGGACGGTGCCGGTCGCCCTAATGATCGGGATGCTCGCGGCGCTGATTCCGGGTCTCTATCTCCTCGCGCGCCATGGAAGCGCCGCGAGGAAGATGCGGATCCCGTTCGGCCCGTTCCTTGCCTTCGGCTCCATCATCGCCCTGTTCTGGGGCCACGCCCTGCTCTCGGCGTACTGGAGCATCGGGCATTAAGGCCTTCAGCGTCCCTGAGACGAGGGACTTCGAGAGTTCAGCGGGCCCAGGCTGCCGCCGATACGACATCTGAGGGAAGTCTCTTCAACAGCCGTGTTCAAAACGCGGCAGGAGTTGTTGCATGTTCGTCCTCGGTCATCGCGCGGGTCTCGCCCGAATCACAAAGAACCGCTTCCGCCGGTTGCGCGCGACGCGCAACGAGGCCGGCTTCACGCTGATCGAAGTCCTGATCGCGGGCCTGATGATCGTGATCATTGGCGCGCCCCTTGCGCTGATCCTCACCTCGAGCGCAGCGCTCGCCGGCGCTGCGCGCGAGCGGACGACCGCGGACCAGCTCGCGCAGACCGCGATCGAGACGATCCGGACGCTCGCCTACACCCAGGTCGGCATCACCGGTGGCAACCCGGGCGGAGTCCTGACCGCAAGCACGTCGACGAACCTCCCGTCGGGCGAGCAGGTCACGCTCAAGACGACCGTCACGTGGGTCAGCGATGCGATTCCGAACGCGTACGTCACGAACGCCGACTACAAGAAGGTCGTTCTGACGGTCACGCGCGTCAGCGACTCCGTCCAGCTCGCGCAGAAGACGACCTATATCGCGTCGGCGTCCGCGCCGCCGCTGAGCGGTACGGACTGGGTGCAGATCAAGCGCACGTTCATCGACCCCGTGACCAACACCGTGATCCCCGGGGTGAGCGTCCATCTCACCGGCGGCCCGAGCACCCCCGCGGCCGATCGCACCGACACTACCGACGGGGCCGGCATCGTGCAGTTCCCGGCGCTCGACAGCGACCAGTCGGCGCCGATAGCGAACTACACGCTCGCTCAGACGCTCTCACCGTACGTCGTCTATCCGGACGATCTCTCGCCGAACATCTCGTCTGTCGTCCCGGCCACACCGGGTCTCGTGTCGACCGACACGACCTGGATGTACAAGCCCGCTACGCTGACGGTGAACGTCCTCGGTACGAACGGGTTGCCATACACCCTTGGGGCGACGATCTCGGTCGACTCGTCGCGATGCGGCCAGCAGACGGTGACGATTGCCTCGGGGTCCAGCTCGAGCATCATCACGACCTGCAACTGGGCGGGTACCACGGTGCCGCTCGTGCCGAACATTCCCGGGTTCACCCCCGCGTTCGACCGGTACTTCGTGACCGCCTGGAACACGAGCACCAAGGCGAGCTGGGGCGCGACCTCGAGTGGGGGCGTCCTCGTCCCGTCGGGTTATCCCAACACGCTCACACAGGTCGCCAACGTGCAGCTCACCGCGACGTCCTACACGACGAAGACCGTCACGGTCACAGTCAAGAAGGGCGGCGTCGTGCAGTTGAACTCGCGCGTCGAGGTCACCGGCGGTCAGGCCGGCGTCTACCTCTACGGGATCACGAACAGCAGTGGGGTGGCGACGTTCACGGTTCCCGTGACATCGACGGCGGCCACGTTCACGGTCAACGCAAATGACACCACCGGTGCGAAGGGCACGAGCACGTTTTTGAGCACGGCCACATCGCCGATCGCGGCGCCGGTGACGATCTCATGAGTCACATCTTGCACACGCGCCGCTACGGCAGCGAGTCCGGCTTCACGCTCGTCGAGCTGATGGTCGCGATGCCACTGATGCTGATCGTGATGGGCGGTCTGACCATCATGTTGACGACCCTGAGCCACTGGAGCAGTCATACGCAGGCGGCGACGACGCTGCAGTCCGAGGCGCGGTCCACCCTGAACCAGATCGAGTACAACGTGCGCGGCGCATTCGTCGGCGACGGGACGACCCCGATCCTCTCTGCCACGGCCACGGCGATGACCCTCTACGCGCCGGACGGATACCCGACGACGGTTTCCGGTTCGACCGTGTCCTCGTTCCATCTGATGAAGGTCTCGTACCAGGTGACGGGCGGCATGCTCCAGCGCCAGTTCATGACGAGCACCAACACGTATCCGACTGCTCCGCCGTGGACATTCACCGGCTCGATGAGCGCGTGGAACACCATCCTTGGGCAGGCGAACTCGATCACGAACACCGACGTCTTCTCGTACTACACGGCGGCGGGCGCACAAGCGGTACCCCCGACGCCGCTCACGTTCCCCATCGCCGATCCGACCGGCGTTCGCGCCATCGGCATCAAGCTCACGGTCTCGACCGGCGGTAGCCAGCCACAGAAGTTCACGGTCGAGGACATCGTTGCGCTCCGCGAGCAGGACAATTGAGCGTGCGCACACGCATCCAGTCGCTGAGCGACGAGCGCGGGTTCGCCCTCATCCTCGCCATCTCGCTGGTCACGCTCGTCACGTTGACGGCTGTGTCGATCATGACCCTGACCCAGGGCGAGGACACCAACAGCCGGCGCGATCAGGCGAAAGACGGCGCCTTCCAAGCCGCCGAGGCGGGCACCAACGCCTATCTCTCGGATCTGACTCAGAGCAACATCTTCTTCAGCGGGTACATGGCAAAGGGTGAAGCCACGCGGACCGACGGCAGCAACGTCGCGCATGCGAACAACTGCAGCGTCACCTGCTCGGACCTGGCGTGGACGTCCGGCACCACGTGGACGTACAAGACCGCTGCCGCGAGCGACACCGGCTGGTTCAACCTCGGCAACGGCTACGACTACCTGATCAAGGTCTATCCGCCGAACACCTCGCTCTTGGGCCTCGCGCAGGTGATCACGCGCATCGACGTGATCGGCCGTCCGCACGGCGGCATCGACGTCACCAAGTGGCACACGATCGAGACGATGATCCGCCCGTCGAGCCTCACCGACTTCCAGGCGTTCCTCGGGTCGAGCATCAGCTACGGCTCCGCGGCGACGACGTCGGGGCCGATCTTCGTCGGGGAGGACAGCAACGGCGTCAAGGGGACGCTCAATCACGACGGAACGGCGAAGGCGAACCTGTACGCAGAAGGCTCGGTCACCGGCTCGACGACCCTCTTGAACGCCGCAAAGAAGTACGACAAGAGTACGTCGCCCACCGCGCTCTGCAAGCTCAACAACTGCGCCGCCGTTCCGTTCAGCTCCTTGACCCCGACGATCCCGAAGGTCAAGGCGGCGGCGGGGGCTCCCGGCAACATCCTGCTCGCCGCCACCGATCCGACGAACCCGGCGCTGAGCGGCCAAAGCCCCGCGTATTCCGTCGACGCGTGGAAGCTCGTCTTCCAGACAAACGGCACCGTCCTCGTGTCGTCGTGCAAGAAATACAGCACAGGCGGCTCGACCCCAACCATCTACGAGGACTACGACGGGACCAACCAGCCCGTCTGTGGCACCGCTGTTTCAAAGACGGTGCCGCCGCTCCAGGGCGCGATCTATTCCGACGGGCCCGACGTCATCGTCTCAGGCGTCGTGAACGGCACGCTCGCTGTCGCGACGCCGGGGGACATCGTCTACGGCGGGAACCTGACCTACACGCAAAATGGTGCCGACGTCATCGGCCTCGAAGCGGGCGGGACGATCTACATCGCGCGCTGGGCTCCTGACGCGAATGGTGACATCACGATCTACGGCGCGCAGTTCGCGCTCGGCGGGCCGTGGACGGCGGACCCCAAGAGCCCGTGCGGCTCGGGGAGCCCACAGACAAATGGTTGTCACGCTGTCTGCAGCACGATCACAAAATGCACGATGAACTTCTACGGCTCGTCGGCGCTCGAAGGCGTATCCGGCGGCTCGATCAGCATGTCCGCCATGTTCAACACACGTAACTACAACTACGACCCCAACCTGCTCTTCCTGCCGCCACCATTCTGGCCGTCGCTCGGCAACTCGTTCACGATCCTCGTGCAACGCGAGTTGTAGCCCGGTCGCGGCGACCAACGAGCCCTCCGGCCCGCACAGCGGCCGTCGAGCGGCTTTCAGGCGGCTCCGAGCCGCCTCATTCGAGGGATTCTCAGAGGCACGGCAGGCCCCCCGGCGAATGGTCCGGGTCCTAAGCCTTTGAGCCGTTGCTGCCGATAACTCGTTCGAGGGATCGAATGTGACGGTTCCTGGTTTTCCGAGCCGTGAGCGAGAACGAATCCGATACCCCGTCGCTTCGAACCACGGGCTCCCAGCCCGTCCGTAGCGCTGCGCCGCTCTCGAGCGGGGGCTTCGGCACGAACGACGCGGTCGAGCTCGTCGTCGACCTGCTCGCGGCGACGAAGCTCGTCCCGGCGGACAAGCTCGCGCTCGCGCGGGGCCGGGCCCAGCAGACCGGCTCGCTCGCCGCCGCACTCGTCGAGGAGGGCGTTGCATCGAGCGAGGGCATCGCGCGGATCCTCGCGGCGCGCCATCGTCTCCCGCTCGTCGACCTCGGGCTGACCGGCGTCGACAAGGAAGCGGCGCAGAACATCCAGATGCACGTTCTCGAGCGCGTCGTGGCGATCCCGTACTCGTTCGAGAACGAGGTGCTGCGCATCGCGGTCGCGGACCCGGCGAACCTGCACGGCATCGACGAGTTGCGCCTCGCGACGCGCTTTCCGATCGAGCTCGGCGTCGGCTCGCGCGACGACATCCTCCAGGAGATTCGCAAGCTGGTGCGCGCGACCGAGGTCACGCGCACCAGCGTCCAGGATGACATCGATGACTTCGAGGCAGATCAGAAGGACGAAGACGAGACCGACCTCGAGGCCGACGACGGCGTCTCCGACGCCCCGCTCGTCCGGCTCGTCAACTCGGTGCTCTTCCAGGCAGCCGAAGACGGCGCCTCCGACATCCATTTCGTACCGCAGGAAGACGCACTCGTCGTGCGCTTTCGCATCGACGGTGTGCTGCAGGAGATGCAGCGCATCCCGAAGCGGATGGCGCCGGGAGTCACGACCCGCTTGAAGGTGCTCGCGAAGCTCGACATCGCCGAGCGCCGTAAGCCGCAAGACGGCCGTATCTCTCTGAGCGCCGCAGCTGCCGGACGAACGCTCGACGTTCGTGTCGCGACGCTGCCGACGGTCGAAGGCGAGTCGGTCGTCATGCGTCTGCTCGACAAGTCGAAGAAGCCGCCGACGCTCGAGGAGCTCGGCTTGAACGCGCAGATGCGCGAGCGGATCGCCGACCTCGTCAGCCGCCCGACCGGCGCGTTGCTCGTGACAGGCCCGACCGGTTCAGGTAAGTCGACGACGCTGTTCGCGTGTCTCGCACAGATCAACCGGCCTGAGATCAACATCATCACCGTCGAGGATCCGGTCGAGTACCGCCTCTCCGGCATCAACCAGGTGCAGATCAATCCGCGTGCCGGGCTCACCTTCGCGGCGGCGCTGCGCTCGATCCTGCGTTCCGAC
>DATEXK010000466.1:0-2631 GCA_035257065.1 Gaiellaceae bacterium
GCCCTTGCGGCGGTGGCGGGCCCTGTTCGAGCGGTGAATCGCCTCGAACTCCTCGAGGCTGCGACCTGAGCCGACCGCGACGCACGTGAGCGGGCTCTCCGCCAGGTGGACGGGCATCTGCGTCTCGTGGCGCAGCCGCTCGTCGAGGCCGTTCAGGAGCGCGCCGCCGCCGGCGAGCACGATGCCCCGATCCATGATGTCGGCCGCGAGCTCCGGCGGGGTCTTGTCCAGCGTCGACTTGATCGCCTCGATGATCTGCGTGACCGGCTCGTCGAGCGCCCGGCGGATCTCCTCCGACGTGAGGATGACCGTCTTCGGCAGTCCGGTGAGCATGTCGCGTCCGCGCACCTCGGCCTGCAGCTCCTCCTTCATGTCCCACGCGGAGCCGATCTCGAGCTTGATCTCCTCGGAGGTCTGCTGGCCGATGAGCAGCTTGTAGTCGCGCTTGATGTGGTTGATGATCGCCTCGTCCATCTCATCGCCGCCGACGCGCAGCGACTGCGAGACGACGATGCCGCCGAGGCTGATCACCGCAACCTCGGTCGTGCCGCCGCCGATGTCGACGATCATGTTCCCGGTCGGCTCTGCGACAGGAAGCCCGGCGCCGATCGCGGCGGCCATCGGCTCCTCGATCAGATACGCCTGGCGCGCGCCGGCGGAAAGGGTCGCCTCCTCCACTGCGCGCTTCTCGACGCCCGTGACGCCCGAGGGGACGCAGACGACGACGCGCGGGTGCGCGAAACGGTGCTGATGGACCTTCTGGATGAAGTGGCGGAGCATCTGCTCGGTGACGTCGAAGTCGGCGATGACGCCGTCCTTGAGCGGCCGGATGGCCTGGATCGTGCCCGGCGTGCGGCCCAGCATCCGCTTTGCCTCGACGCCGACCGCGTGCACCTCGCCGGTGCGCTGGTCGATCGCCACGACCGACGGCTCCGAGAGGACGATGCCGCGCCCTCGGACGTAGACGAGCGTGTTGGCGGTGCCGAGATCGACGGCCATATCCCGGCCGCCGAACCCTGTCAACGAAGAGAAGATGCCCATGCGTCGTCCCGAGTGTACGTCCAAAGGCCGAAGATTCCAGAAAGCTTCGACTGTTTCGTGACGCTTCCCGATCTACCTTCGCCGCATGAACAACGTGAATCTCATCGGCAACCTCGCCACCGAGGTCGAGATGCGGGACGTGGGCGAGGACAAGAAGGTGGCGGGCTTCCTGCTCGCGGTGAACCGCGGTAACCCCGATGCCGGGGCGGACTTCGTCTGGGTCCAGGCCTGGGATCGCCAGGCGGAGCTCTGCGCGGAATACCTGAGCAAGGGACAGCGGGTCGGGGTCGCGGGCCGGCTCCACAGCCACTCCTGGGAGGACGAGGGCAAGCGGCGAACGGCCGTCGAAGTGGTGAGTCGCCACGTCGAGTTCCTCTCAGGCCCCAGCCGCGACGACGAGAGCGGAGCGGAGGTGATCCCGTTCGAGGCGGCGGTGACCGGCTGAACTGTCCGGCTGAACACCACCCGGGTTGTGCGCACCCGAGTCTGGGAGGGGGCCGGATTCCCGGACGACGCCCGGGGGCCTGGCCCCCCTACGAGCGCTCGGCTTCCCAGCCGTCGTAGGTGCCGCCGTGGGCGGCAGCGAGCGAAGCGAGACGTCCCCGGATCTCGCGTACGAGCGGCTCGCTCAGCACCCGCAGACAGCCTGCGACGACGAGCCAGGCGTCCTCGGCCTCGTGCACGGCTGTGTCCCAGCCCTCGCGTTCGAGCACCTGCGCCACCGCAGCAGCGGCGGTGCTCGTCGGCAAGAAGACGAAATGACGGATCCCCCGCGCCCGCCGCGGATCGCAACCGAGATCGCGGAGGTGTTCGAGCACCTTCGAATCGGCGGTGGCCGGATCTTGCACGAGCTCCATCTGTTCCACGCGACCCCTCTCAGACGAGTTCGACAGGGTGGTCATGCCCGCCGAGGGTCGCGCTCTAACCCACCCCGTCACAATCGCGTCCGTCGAGCGACGCGAGGAACTCCCAGACCGCCGCGAGTACCGCGTCGGGGCGCTCCCCGATCAACAGGTGGCCACAGTCGGCGATCACGCGCAGGGGCGCCCGGAGGCGCCGCGCATACTCCATCCCGTCGGTCAGCGGCACCCAGTTGTCGGAGGCGCCCCAGAGGCACAGGCACGGGCACCCGACGCGCTCGAGATCGGGCCGCGGGTCGAGCCGGACAAGCGCCGTCCCGGCGGAGCGCGTGTCGGTGTGCTGGGCCGCGCCGGCCAGGAACGACCCGGCCATGGCCGGGTCGAAGCCCGTCGGGTCGGCGACGCCCCACCAGCCGAAGGCCAGCGTCCTGCCCCAGCGGGTCCGCGCCACGCGGCGCCGATGCGGCGTCACGAGCCGCTCCGGCCGGAGGCGTCCGATCCAGGTCACCGTCAGCTCCCCGGTGCGGGTCGCCGAGGAGATCCCCGCCGCCGCCGCGAGCACGAGCCCGGTGACGGCGTCAGGGCGGTGCACGGCGGCTCGGAGGCCGATGATGCCGCCGAGCGAATGGCCGACCCAGGGCGCGGGCAGAGCGTCCTCGCGCTCGAGCACGGCAAGCACGACCTCGGCGAAGGCGTCGAGCGTCGGCGCTGCGGGGAGCGCCCCCGAGCC
>DATEXK010000467.1:0-4673 GCA_035257065.1 Gaiellaceae bacterium
GGTAGACGACCTTCGTCGCGCCCGCGACGGTGTGACAGTCCGCGCCGGTCGCGTCGCAGCGCTGCCAGACGAAGGACGTGGCGATCGGCGTGTCGCCGTCGAAGCTGCCGATCGACCCGGTGAGCTGGCGCCCGATCGCGACCGTGCCGACGATCGCCGGCGTGTCGATCGTCGACGGTGAGAAGTGCTGCTTGTCGACGACCGGGTACGTGTGGTTCGTCACCGCGACGTCGGAACCGGCCAGGTTGCTGCCCGTGATCCAGACGCGGATCGAGAAGCCGATGTCGGCGACCGTCGGGGTGTAACTCGGGGTGGTCGCACCGGGGATCTCAACACACGACGTGAGGTCGCCGACCGGATTGCACCGTCGCCAGGAGTACGTGAACGTCAACGGCGTCGAACCGTCCCAGGTGCCCGTGGTGAGCGTAAGCACACTGTCGACGATGTTGTCGCCGAAGATCTGCGGCGTCACGCGGAGGACGACCGGGTCGGCGGAGACCGGGGCGGTGACTTCGGAGTTCTGGCTCGCGCTTCCCAGAGAGTTCGTCACAGTGACCTGGACGCGCAACCGCTTCCCGAAGTCCGCAGCCACCGGCGTGTAGAAGCTCGAGCGGGCATTCGTGATGTCCGTGCACTCCCCGTTGATCGGATCAGCGGCGTCGCAACGCTTCCACTGGTACGCATACGTGAACGGAAACGTGCCGGTCCACGTGCCGACACTTGCAGTAAGGAAGTCTCCGAGGGTCGGCACCGTGTCGCCGAAGCTCAGATTGACGGTCGGGTAGCTGACATTGACCGGCGGTCCTGTGGACGACCCCGGCGGCTGCGAGGAAGCGATCGCCTCCCAGTCGGGCTGAGAGTTGCCTGAAGTTGCGTCGAGCACCGTCACCGTCGGCGAGGCGGTGTTGGTCATCACCGCGAGGTTTTCGCTCGTGTTGATGAAGGCGATCTTCAACCCGTCGGGGGAGAACGCAGGATCGGTGCCCGCGACCGTGAGGTCGACCGGAATTGGGGTGACCGCCGTCGCGCTCGCGCCGAAGAGCTCGTGTGTCGGTCCGGCCGAGTAAACGATCGAGCCGCCGCTGGGCGACCACGTCGGGCTCCGCTCGTCGCCGGGCGCACTCGTGACCTGGTGGAGCACGCCGGTCGAGACGTTCACCGTCCAGATGTCGAAGCCGGTACCGGTGGTCGCCGTGTCATCTTTTGCAAACGCGATCTTCGACCCGTCCGGCGAGTAGGCGGGATCGGCGTCGTTCCCCGCGGAGTTGGCGGTCGTCACGGCGACCTCGTTGCCGCCAAACGACGTGGACGTGTACAGCAGCCCGGCGCGGACATACGCGACGCGGTTGCCGTCGAACGAGAGAGACGGCTGCGCCGAGGTGGACGGGGCGCCGATCGTCCCGGCAAACGTGCCGTCGTTGTTCGCGGTGAAGATGTCTCCCGGGAGGGCGCCGTTGATGTACGCGATCTCGCTCTCGTCCGATGACCACGACAAATCGGACGCTACGCTCACGAACGCCGGGTTTTTCCCGGTGCCGTCTGGATTGATCGTGCAGATGTTCGAGCCGCACGTGTAGCCGATCAATCCGTTTGTGCCGGCGAACGTCCCGCCCTGCGCGGGCGTCAGCGTCACGAGCCCCGCCGCGGCGACGGCGAGCGCAAGCAAGAGCAGACCCCTGGGGAGCGGATAGCGCACTCGGACGTTGTACCGGTTGTAAGCCATACCCGCTAGACCCTAAGGGTCAGCGCCGCTCCAAGAGATACCAGCCGAGCCGGGCGGCGAACGCTTCCCTGCCCTGGGGGGCGAGGTCGAGAGCCGCTTCCCGGGCCGGTCCCTCGCAGCCCGCGAGGTCGAGGTAGGCGCCGAGCTCGCGGCGCTCGTCGTCGTAGCGCTCCCGGAGGAGCACGAGCTCGTTCGCCTCGAACAGCTGGCGCAGGTCGATCTCCGGCAGGAGCCGGGTGTGGGACGGATCGCGGGCGCGCTCGAAGCGGTCGATCTCGAGCGCTGCAAGGGGATCGATGTCGCCGAGCTGGTCGACGACGAGTACGTGCCCTCCGAGCCGAGTCACGCGGGTCAGCTCGGCGAGCACGAGCTCCGGCCGCGCCACGTGGTGCAACGTCCGGATCGTCGCGGCGAGATCGAAGGACGCAGCCGGGAACGGCAGTGCGGTCCCGTCGCCCTCGAGGAGCTCGACGTTGGGGAACGCGCGTGCGCGCTCACGTGCGAGCGCGAGCAGCTCGGGGACCGGATCGACGCCGACCACCTCCCGTACGAGCGGCGCGAGCGCGAGCGCAAGTGCACCTGCGCCGGTGCCGACGTCGAGCGCACGCTCGTCGCCGCGAGGAAGCACGAACGCGCGCACACGCTCGGCGAGCCCCGCCGCGGCAGCGTCCTGCTTCGCCGCCACGCGGTCGGCCGTGCGGGCGAACCGGTCAGCCATCGACGACCATCCGCCGCGCTCGCTGTGGCGAGCTCGAGATGCCGCACACGAGCTCGTAGTTGATGGTGCCCGCGACGCGCGCGTGCTCCTCCGCGAGCATGCCGTGTCCGAGTAGCACGACGGGTGTCCCCACGGGGAGGTCGCGGTCGAGCTCGACGGCGAACGCGTCCATGGACACGGTTCCGACGACGCGGCGCGGCTCGCCGGCGACGCGCACGGTGGTCCCGGTCAGGTCGCGCCGAAAGCCGTCGGCGTAGCCGACCGGCACGATCCCGATCCACGTCTCCCGCTCGGCGGTGAAGCGCCGGCCGTAGCCTGTGCTCTCGCCGACACCGAGCAAGCGAGTCGCTGCGATGTGACTCGTCCAGCTGAGGACCGGCTCGAGACCGTCCTCGGCCGGATCCGTTCCGAACGGCGAGAGGCCGTAGAGCGCGATGCCGCAACGAGCGGCATCGAAGCGGGCGCTCGGATAGCGCAGAGCCGCCGCGCTGTTCGCGATGTGCCGGGTCAGGTGCGAGTACGGCAGCGTCGCCGAACGGAACCGCTCGATCTGCCACTCCGCATAGGCGGCGTCCGTATCTGCCGTGGCGAGATGGCTCATCAATCCGACAACGTCGATGGGCGGCGCGGGGAGCTCGGAGAGGCCCCAGCGCCCCATCCCGGTGTCGAGCTTCAGATGGACGCGCATGCCGCCGGGAATGTCCTCCGGCGAGACGACGAGCTCGAGCCGCGCGTCGCGCGCCTGCCCGACCTCGAGATTTCCCGCCGGGCCCATGACGAGTATCCGCGTCGTCGAGAACTCGCGTCGCAGCGCGAGCCCTTCCGGGACGGTGGCGACGCAGAGGGCTCTCGCGCCGGCGCCGAGCGCGGCGCCGGCGACGTCGGATGCGCCGTGGCCGTAGCCGTCGGCCTTCACGACCGCCCACAGCTCCGAGCCTTCGAGCGCGTGCAACAGCGTGCGCACGTTGCGTCGCAGCGCTGCGAGGTCGATGGTCAGCTCCGAGCGGTGCATCAGGCGAGCACGCGTGGCAGCGCGTCGATCAGGTCGCTGGCGATGAGCCCTGCCCGCTGCGTCGCCTCGACCGAGGCGAGCTGGTGCGCCACCGCGGCAGCCGCGGCGGCGAGCTGCGCCTCCATTCCCTTCGCGAGAAACGCGGCGACGATCCCGGTGAGCACGTCGCCGGTGCCCGCGGTCGCAAGCGACGGCAGACCGAGAGCCGACACGAGCAGCCCGCGCTCCGGTGCGGCGACGAGCGTGTCGGGGCCCTTGAGCAGCACGATGCAGCCGAATCGCTCCGACGCTTCGCGCACAGCCTCGAGTCGATGCGCGGCGATGTCCTTCGACTCGCGCCCGAGCAGACGGGCGAGCTCGCCTTCGTGGGGCGTCAACACGCGCGGTGCAGGCCAGTCGCCCGGCTCGAGCTCGAAGAGCGCATCCGCGTCGACGACGACGGGCAACGCGGCCTCGGCGAGCACGCGGCGCACGAGCTCGTTCGGCCCGCGGCCGCGACCGAGCCCGGGGCCGATCGCGATCGACGTGGCCCTCTGCGCGAGCTCCAGCACGACGTCGGCCGCTGCCTCGGAGACGACGCCGTCGACCTCCGGCAGCCCGCGCTTGACGGCCTCGAGCAGACGCTGCTCCAGCACCGGCAAGGTCGACTCCGGCGCGGCGACGGTGACGTAGCCCGCGTCCGCACGCATCGCAGCGAGCGCGGAGAGCTGCGGTGCGCCGGTGAGCCCGCGTGAGCCGCCCACCACGAGCACGTGCCCGGCGGTGTACTTGTTGTCGGTGTCGCGCCGTCGCGGCACGACACGGAGGAGCTCTGCGTCGACCAGCCGATGCCGTGTGTCCGTGCGCGCCAAGCCGATGTCGGCAACGAGCACGACGCCCGCATGGAAGCGGCCCGGCGCGACGACGACACCAAGCTTGCGTCCGTGGAACGTCACCGTCGCGTCGGCGCGGACCGCAGCGCCTGCGACCTCGCCGGTGGAGGCGTCGACGCCCGACGGAAGGTCGAGCGCGAGCACGTCGGCGCTCGAGTCGTTGATTCGCTCGATCAGCGCCGTCGCGTCGGGACGCGGCTCTCCCGAGAAGCCGGTGCCGAACAGCGCGTCGAGAATCACCTCCGGCTCGCCAAGCTCGGTCTCCCCAGACGCGGCGTCGACGATGCGAACCTGCCGCCCGGCGGCCTCGAGCTGGCGCGCGGCGATCCGCCCATCGCCGCCGTTCGA
>DATEXK010000468.1:0-11324 GCA_035257065.1 Gaiellaceae bacterium
TCCCGAGCCGATCGACCTGTTGCACAAGAACGTCCAGCGCTCGGTGGCCTGTTACCTGCTCGACACCGCAGACGGCCCCGCCCTCTTCGACTGCGGCCCCACGGTGACGATCGGCACATTGAAGGCGGGGCTCGCGGCGCGCGACCTGAAGCTGACCGACATCCGCCACCTGCTCCTCAGCCACATCCATCTCGATCATGCGGGCGCGGCCGGCGTGCTCGTCCGCGAGCATCCCACGCTGCAGGTGCACGTCTCCGGGATCGGTGCGCCGCATCTCGTCGACCCCGAGCGCCTCGAGCGCAGTGCGCGCCGCCTCTACGGCGACACGTTCGACGATCTCTGGGGCGAGCTCGCGCCGGTACCGCAGGAGAACGTGCACGTCGTCGGCGACGAAGTCGTCGGTCTGGAGTGCTTCCCGACACCGGGGCACGCGTCGCACCACGTCTCCTATCTCGATCCCGACGGCACGCTGTACGCGGGCGACGCCGCCGGCGTTCGCATCCAACCCGGTCTCTACGTCATGCCGCCGACGCCTCCGCCCGACGTCGATGTCGAGGGCTGGCAGCGAACGATCGACGAGATCGAGCGCCGCGCGCCGGAACGTCTCGCGCTCATCCACTTCGGCGTCGTCGACGATCCCGTGCCGCATCTCGCGCGGCTGCGCCTCGAGCTCCTCGACTGGGCGGAGTTCGTCCTCGGCGGCGCGACCGAGGACGAGTTCGTCGCGTACTGCCGCACCGAGCTCGCCGACTCGGGCGAGGACCTCGCCGTCTGGAGCCTTGCGATGCCGTTCTGGCAGTCCTACCAGGGGCTGAAGCGCTGGGCCGACAAGCAGGCGGCGCCCGCGTAATGCCTCGCGTCCCCGTCCCGCACGAGATCGACGCATTCCTCGCTCGGCCGAACCCGGCGGTTGTCGGCACCGTACGGCCCGACGGCGCGCCGCACACGGCAGCCACCTGGTACGACTGGGAGGACGGGCGCGTGCTCCTGAACATGGAGGACACGCGGGTGCGTCTCGGCTACATGCGCGCGAACCCGCACGTGTCGCTCACCGTGCTCGAGGACGGCAACTGGTACCACCACGTCACGCTCATGGGGACGATCGTCTCGATCGACGAGGACCCCGATCTGCACGACATCGACCGGCTCGCGCTCCGCTACACCGGCAAGCCGTACCGGAAGCGCGACCGCCCGCGGTTCAGCGCCTGGCTGCAGCCCGACCGCTGGCACGCCTGGCCCCCGCCGGCGTAAGCCTCTACGAAGCGGCGATCGCCGCTTCGAACGCGCGGAGGTAGTCGTCGACCATCCGCTCTCTGGAGAACCGCTCCTCGGCCGCCTGGCGCAGGTCGAGCGGCTCGAGCGCATCAGCCGCGGCGAGCGCTCCCGCCATCTCGCTGTAGTCGTCGACGATGATCCCGCTGCGGCCGTCCTCGATCACTTCGGGCACCGCGCCCCAACGTGTCGCGATCACGGGCGTTCCGCACGCCATCGACTCGATCATCACCAGGCCGAACGGCTCCTCCCACTCGATCGGGAAGAGCGTCACCCGCGCGTCCTGCAACAGCTCGACCTTGTCGCCGTGCGTGACCTCGCCGAGGTACTCGATCTGGCCTGGGCGGAGGTACGGCTCGACGAACTCCTTGAAGTATTCGAGCTCGGCAGGCTCGCGGCACTTGCCGGCGAGCTTCAGCGGCAGGCCCGTCTCCGTCGCGACGGCGACGGCCCGGTGCGCGCCCTTGTCCGCGCTCATGCGCCCGAGGAAGAACAGGTAGTCGCCCCGGCGCGGCTGCACCGGGTAGAACGAGAAGTCGAGCGCATTCGGAACGTTCGCAATCCACGGCAGGTCGGGATGCGGCTTGCGCTGGTTCATCGAGATCGAGATGAGCCCGGTGCGCGGCGACACGCGCGCGATCTGCTCGTAGAACTCGCCGGGCTCGCCGCCCATCGGACCGTGCACCGTGTGGACCGTCGGCGTCTTCACGGCACCCGCAATCACGGCGGCCGGCGGACCGGAGTGGTCGCTGATCACGTCGAACTCGTCCGCGCGCTCGAAGCACGCGAGCGCGTGCCGCACCTCGTACTCCGCACGTCCGATCTGTGCGCTCGGCGCGATCTCGTAGATGTACGCGAGCTCGGCCTTCGTGCGCGAGTCGCCCGACGCGAACAGCGTCACGTCGTGACCGACGTCGACGAGGCCGTCGGCGAGCAGCGACACCACCCACTCGATGCCGCCGTAGCCCGTCGGAGGCACCGGGAACCACACGGGACTGAGGACCGCGACTCTCACGCTTCGGCCACCGTCACGTTGCCGCTTTCGAGGCGCACGTCCCAGACGCGGCCGAACGCGCGCAGGCCGGAGAGGTGCACATCGCCGGCCCAGCCGGGCAAATCCAGCGGGGCGACGGACTCGATCACGCCCCGCCGCCGGTCGGGCCGGATGCCGAGCAGCAACTGCAAGAGCAGCACGGGCGTGCCGGCCGCCCAGGCCTGCGGCCGCGCCGCGGTCGGATAGGCAATCGGAAACGGCGACTTGGTGCGAGAGAGCCCTGCGAACACCTCGGGCAGCTGGTAGCTGAACGAGCCTGCGGCGTCGAGCATCGAGCGCACGATGCGGTGCGCGTCGGGCCAGCGCTCGTGCCGCGCAAGTCCCCACGCGATCAGCGAATTGTCATGCGGCCACACGGTCCCATTGTGATAGCTCAGTGGGCTGTACGCAGCCTCGGCGTTGGACATCGTCCGCACACCCCAACCCGACCACAGATCGTCGCCCATCAAGGCGTTGACGACGGCGTCGACGCGCGCCGGCGGAACGATGTCGCTCCAGAGCAGATGGCCGATGTTCGAACAGAGCGAGTCGACGCGATTCTTCTCGGCGTCGAGCGCGAGCGCGTAGTAGCCGCCGCGCTCCTCGACCCAGTAGGCCGCGTCGAAACGCGAGCGCAGGCGCTCCGCTTCCTCTTCGAGGCGGTCGGACAGCGCCGGATCGCCCCAGACCTCACGGGCGAGCTCCGCCATGCGCCGCTTTGCGTCGTAGACGTAGCCCTGGACCTCGCACGGAGCGATGGGCGCCTGCGCGAACCGCCCGTCGTGGAAGCGCTGCGAGTCGCCGGAGTCCTTCCACGACTGGTTCTCGAGCCCTCGGCCGGTGCGGCGCTCGTACTCGACGAAGCCGTCGCCGTCGCGATCGCCGAACTCGTCGATCCAGCGGAGGGCCGCAAGCGCGGGCTCGCGCAGCTCGTGGACGAGCTCGGCGTCGTCGGTCCACCGCCAGGTCTCCGACAGCAGGACCAGGAAGAGCGGCGTCGCGTCGGCGGTGCCGTAGTAGCGGTCGAACCACTTCGTCGCGCACTTCCCGCGTCGCACCTCGTGCACGATCTTCCCCGGCTCTGCGTCGCGCGACGGATCGATCTCGGTCGCCTGGAGCGCCACGAGCTCCCGTAGTGCCGAGCACGCGAGCTCAGGGCCGAAGAGCAGCGTTTGCAGGCACGTGATCACGGTGTCCCGTCCGAACACCGTCATGAACCACGGCATGCCCGCGGCCGGCAGATGGCCGTGCCCGGCGTCGTCCGCCGTGCGCATGCGCAGCGCTGCGAGGTCGTTGACCGACTGCCCGAACGTCTGACGCAGGTCGTTCCACGACGCGCGAATCTGCGGGACGCGCAGCTCCCAGGCGGCGACCGATTCCCCAACCCGCGCGCGCTCTTCGCCGAACTGACGCTCGACCACGTCCGGCGCGCGTATGCCGTCCGTGCCGAGGCCGACGTCGACCCGCATCGACCACGTCTCCCTCGGCGCGAGCGTGATGTCGTATCCCATGCCGCTCCCGTTCGTGTCGCCGCGTTCCGAGAAGATCACCTGCGTCCGGATGAGCCCGTCGGTGTCGACGAGCATGAGCCGATTGTGTTGTTCGTCATACGCGGCCGCGACGGGGCTCGGCAGCGGTTGCGCATGCCTCGGATCGCCGAGTGAGAAGTCCCACTGCTTGACCGAGATGATGTCGGCGAAGTCAGCCGCCACGGCCAGCTCGAGCCGCAGCTCGAGCGTCTCCGTCGTCTCGTTCGTCAGCTCGATGTGATCCTGCATGCCGTTGCCGACGAACCGCTCGCGCTTGATCAGCACCGAGTCGAGCGGCAGGCGGTCGGTGAGCGGGTTGCGGAGAAAGTACGCAGCCGAGAAATACTCGACGCTGCCGGACGAGAGCAGCATTGGTCGCTTGCCGTCGATCGTGAGCTCGAGTCGCGAGAGAAAGCGCGTGTCGTCGGCGAAGAGCCCGTGCGTCGTGTCGCGCACGTCGCCGAGCTCGTCGCAGATACAGAACGTGGAGCCTTCGAGGATCGTCTGTTGCGTCATGGGATCCGCGCTACGGCTCGCGCAGAATCCGCCCGCCCGACGCCTGGTTGCGCGCCTTGACCACGATCTCGTCGACGTTCATGTGCCAGGGACGCGTCAGCGCGAACATCACGCTGTCGGAGATGTCCTCCGCCGTCATCGGGTCGATGCCCTCGTAGACCGAATCCGCCTGCTTGGCGTCGCCCTTGAAGCGGACGAGCGAGAACTCGGTGTTCACCATGCCGGCGTCGACCGTCGTGATGCGGATCGGCCGACCGAGCAGGTCCTCGCGCAGCGCGTATGTGAAACCGCGCTCGGCGAACTTCGCCGCGATGTAGCTGGCGCCGCCCGGATACGCCTGGCGTCCGGCGACGGAGCCCATGTTCACGATGTGACCCCAGTCGCCGAAGTGCGGGAGGCACAGCCGCGTCATGCGCACGAGCCCGTTGACGTTCGTGCCGAAGACGCGCGCCTCGTCCTCCTCGCTCGACTCGTCGAACGGCGCGCGGCCGAGCGCCAGGCCCGCGTTGTTGAAGAGGATGTTGATCACCCCGAGCTGCTCGACCGCTGCCGCCACGAACTGCGCGCTGCTCTCGGGATCGGTGACGTCGAGCTCGAGGGCGATCTCGGTCTCGAGCCGCTCGACCCGGCGCGCACCGCCGGCGACACGGACGCCTGCGGCTGCAAGTGCGCGGGCGGTCGCCCGGCCGATGCCCGACGACGCGCCGGTGACGATTGCCGTCTTGCCGCTGAGGTCGAAATCGGCCACGCGCCCGATGCTAGTTGCTGGAGGAGTGGTGCTCGTGCAGTTCGAGCTTCACGCCCTGCGAGCGCCGTGCGAGATGGTCGACCTGGAGCGTCGTGTGGTGCAGGTCGAATCGCTCCTCGAGGAGGTGCTGGAGCCTGCGCCTCGCGTCGTGGCAGTCGACGCCCGGCGCCACGAGGACGTGCGCCGCGAGCGCGGGAAAGCCGCTCGTCACCGTCCAGACATGCAGGTCGTGCACCTCGGCGACGTCCGGGTCGTCGACGAGCGCGCGGGCGACGTCGTCGGGATCGATGCCGGCAGGCGAAGCCTCGAGAAAGATCCGGCCCGACTCGCGGATCAACGACCAGCTCGAACGCACCATCAGGGCGGCGACGAGCCGGCCTGCGATCGGATCAAAGCGATTCCAGCCCGTGAGCAGGACGAGCGCGCCCGCCAAAGCGGTCCCGACGAACGCGGCAAGGTCGGTCGCGATGTGCAGGAACGCTCCCTGCACGTTGAGGCTCGAGCGGTCGGCGCGCGCGAGCACGAACGTCGCCGCGAGATTGACCGCGACCCCGACGAGCGCGACGACGAGCACGATGCCGCCGTGCACGACCGGCGGGTCTGCGAGGCGCCTGACCGCGGAATAGACGATCCAGACTCCCAGCAGCAGGAGCGTGATCCCGTTCGCCTGTGCGGCGAGGATCTCGGCCCGGCCGAAGCCGAACGTCCACGGCCCGCGCGCGGGTCGCGTCGCGAGGCGCGAGGCGACGAGCGCCGCCGCGAGGGCGGCTGCGTCGGTGAGCATGTGGCCCGCATCCGCGAGCAAGGCGAGCGAGCCGGCGAGGAGACCCGCGGCGACCTCGACGGCCATGAAGGCGACGATCAGCGCGAGCGCGATCGCGAGCGCCCTCCGGTCCTTCACGCGGCTGTGATCGTGCGCATCTCCAGGACCGTGGGCGTGGACGTGCATGCCGTCAGCCTATGAGCCGGCGGCCCATGCGCGCCCGGAGGCGAGGCGTTCGAGCGGCGTCGGGTGGCTGAGCAGCAGGAGGTACACGAGGCGCGGTGGGGCAAGATCGGAGAGGTTCCTGCGCGCGAGGTCGATGTGCGCACGCTCGAACGCCTCGAGGTCGCCGGTCAACTCGAGCGAGCAGCGGTCCGCCCCACGCTCCCAGCGGCGCGAGAGTGCCGCGCCCGGCGCGAGGCCGGCCAGCTCGAGCGCCGTGAACAGGAGTAGCGCCTGGGGCAGCACGCGCGGCGACGCCACGCGAGTCCCGAGCGCCGCCCACAAGACGAGCACCGCCACGACGGCGCCGAGCATCGCGAGGAGCGTGCCTTTCAGAACGTGCCGGTCGCGTCTGTGCCCAAGCTCGTGCGCCACGATCAGCTTCACCTCGCGAGGCCCCGACGCCGCCAGCAGCGTGTCGTAGAGCACGACCCGGCGCGTCCCCGCAAGCCCCGAGACGTATGCGTTCACTTTGGTTGTGCGTCTGCTCGCGTCGGCGACGAGCACATGACGCACCGGCACACCGGCTCGTTCGCCGAGCGCGCGCAACTCGACCGCCAGCTGCTCGTCCTCGAGCGGCCGGAAATGGTTGAAGAGCGGCTCCAGGACGACGGGCGCCACGAAGGAGATGACGAGCACCGCCGCGGCGAGCGCGAGGCCGGCGGCGACGGGCCACCACCCGGGAAAGGCGCGGGCAAGCCCGACCGCCGCAGTCCAGGCGGCGGCCGTGAAGACCACGCTCAACACGAGCCCCTTGGCGACGTCGGCCAGCCAGCTGCGCGTGCTCTGGTGGGAAAAGCCCCAGGCGCGCTCGCGCGTGAGGCCGCGCCAGGTCGCGAGCGGCAACTGCACGAGGTCGATCACCACGACGACGACCGCCGCCCACGCCGCCGCCGACCCGGCCCAGCCGAGCCCGTCGACGAGACCCCAGAGGCTCCTGCCCACAGGCCCCCAGGCGAGGACGGCCACGACGGCGGCCGAGAGCGCCATCCCCGCGCCGAACGCCAGATATCGCGCCCGGTGATAACGAGCCGCGCGCTCGAAGTCCTCGTGAGCGAAATCTAAGGACGCCGTTTTCGGGTACATAGAGGAACCTATCTGCGGGCTAGACTGCGAGGCCGAATGGCGACGGCGGAAGTAGCGGGAACACTACGGTCAAGCGAGGAGTCGTTCGCCCTCGCGGCGCAACTGCGCAAGCTGACCCGGGTCGCCACCGGTGTCGCCGTTCTGACGAGCCCCGCGACGTACTTTTGGTTCCACCATCAGGTCGGTCTCAGCGTCGGCAAGTCGATCCTCGTCACCGCAATCTGCGTGATCGCCTTCCGCGGAATCATCGACCTCGTCATCCGCCGCATGATCCCGTGGCCGAGCCTGTTCGGCACTGAGGACACGCGCCTCCGCGAGGAAGACATCGTCAACCGCCGCCGCTCGTGGACGTGGCGCTTCTACTTCCGCGTCGCGATCATTCTCGGCGGCTTCATCACGCTCGCGTACCTCTACCGACTTCACAGCGCGCCGACGGGCACGTCGATCTCCTGGTGGGGCAGCGCGACCCACGTTCTCACGAAGGTCGGCCACCTCGCCCAGAGCGGGGCCTTCTGGATGCAGATCGTCGTCGTCTTCTTCCTCTTCGCGGCGAACTTCCTCATCTTCATGGGCCCGATGATGCTGATGGGCATCTCGCAGATCCGCGGTTACGAGCCCGGCGACGCCGAGTGGGGCGTGAAGCTCGAGCACGTGCGCGGCCAGGCCGAAGCGAAGGAAGAGGTGCGCCGCATCGTCACGTTGTGGCAATCCGGCGAAGCCTTCGAGAAGGCCGGCGGCAAACGCGAGCGAGGATTGATGTTCCTCGGGGCGCCGGGCACCGGCAAGACGATGCTTGCGAAGGCGATCGCAACCGGCTTCAACTCGCCCTTCGTGTCGATCCCCGGATCGGGCTTCGCGCAGACGTTCATCGGCATCGACGCGCTGATCGTGCGCTTCCTCGCACGGAAGGCGAAGAAGCTCGCCCGCAAGTGGGGCGGCCAGTGCATCGTGTTCATCGACGAGATCGACGCGGTCGGAATGCGCCGGCAGGCGCTGCAGGGCCAGCGTCGCGAGACGGCCGATTTCGAGCTGCCGTTCTACGGACCGCTCGGCGCGATCAACGAGAGCGGCGACCTGATCATCGAGACGCGCGCGTGGCGCGAGCGGATGTTCGAGCAGCGGGCGCCGGAGCGGCGCTCTCCGTATCCCCCGTGGGCGCAGAAGATCGGCAACATCGTCAACCAGGGGATCATGCCCGGGATGATGGGCGGCGGCGGCCAGCTCGCGCTCAACCAGTTGCTCGTCGTGATGGACGGCATCGACAACCCGCCGTTCATGCGCCGCTTCTTCACGAACAAGATCAACTCGTTCCTCGACGCTATCTATGTCATGCCGCGGCGGCTCGGGCGCGTCGGTCTTCGACTGCCGCCGCCGCGTCCACTCGGAGCGCAGATCTACTTCATCGGCGCGACCAACGTTCCCATGGAGAACCTCGACCCGGCGCTGACACGCCCGGGACGCATGGGACGACACGTGTGGTTCAGGACGCCGACGAAGGAGGACCGCAAGGACATCTTCGACCTCTACCTCGACCGCGTCTCGCACGATCCCGAGCTCGACACGCCGGAGCGCCGCGACGAGATCGCGCGAATCACGAACGGCTACTCGCCGGCGATGATCGAGCAGATCTGCTCGATGGCGCTGACGAACGCGCACCACGAGGGACTGTTCGCATTCACGTGGAAGCATCTCGTCGACGGCATGACGGCAGTCGAGTCGGGCACCGCGATCGGCGTTCAGTACGTCGAGCACGAGACACGGGCGACCGCGATCCACGAGGCCGGGCACGCGGCCGCCGCTCACATCTACCGTCCCGATCTCGAGTCGAGCCGCCTGTCGATCCGCATGCGCGGCCGCTCGCTCGGTCATCACCAGTCGTTCCAGCGTGAGGAGCGGTTCAGCGAGTGGCAAAGCGAGGCGATGGGGAATCTCATCCACACGCTCGGCGCGATGGCCGCCGAGCGCGTGTTCTACGGCGAGAACACGAACGGGGTCGGCGGCGACCTCTCGAGCGCGACGTCCAACGCGGCGTGGATGGTCGGCACGTCGGGCATGGGCCCCGATCACATCGACCTGCACGGAGTGAAGTTCGACGACGAGACCGAGGACGAGACGCGCGCGCGGATCATGGAGCGCCTCGAAAAGATCGGGCTCACGTTGATGAACCGCACGCGAGGCGGCGGCTACGTGTCGGATCCCGTTGCATCCGTGCTGAACGACCGGTTCAAGCGCGCGTACGCCGCCCAGATCCTCGGTCAGGCGTACGTGACGGCGGAGAACTTCATCGCGGCGAACCGCGACGCGGTGGAACGCATTGCGCAGGCCGTGATCGACAAGGGCGAGCTCTACGGCGACGATCTCGTCGGCCTGCTCGACCGCCAGAATCTGAAGAAGCCGGAGCTCGACTGGACGAAAGAGGAAACGTGGCCTCAGATCTGACGAGCCCCAGCCCCGGCCCAAGCAGTACCGATGCCGCCGTGCCCGCAACCCCGCCCGCGCCCGCACCCGCGGGCTCTGCGCCGCATAGCCCGCACCGCCTTCGCTTCGGGCTCATCTACGGCGCGCTGGGGACGATCCTCGTCGTGGCGATCGTCGGGCTCACCGTGTTCGCGACCCGCTCGATCAGCCCCGCGCCGAAGTGGTCGACGTGGCATCCGAAGGGCGGCGGCCTGGGCGCAGCGCACGAGATCGCCGACCATGTTTCCCAGAGGTACCACCTGCCGAACGGCGACCAGCTCGTGGACGTCATCGCGCAGGCGCCCTCGGTCTCCCCGAGCACAGGCACGGTCCCGATCCACTTCGTCGCCGTGAAGGGAACGAAGGGCACGGGCACCCATAATCAGCTGTACCCCGTCTCCTCGGCGAACAGCGTCATGTACACCCTGTGCGGACTGGGCGCGTCGTGCGAGATCGCGACAGGCAAGCCCTCGGTGCAGCGCGGCCTGCTCGTGCGCAGGGAGATCCTCGAGCTCGCCCTCTACACCTTCAAGTACGTCGGCGGAATCGACAACGTGCTCGCCTTCATGCCGGGGACGGCCGGGAAGACGGCGAAGTACATCGTGTACCTCCGCCACAGCGATGTTGCCGACGAGCTGAAGCAGCCGCTCACGACGACGCTCGGGAAGAAGGTGCCGCTGCCGAAGGCGATTCCCGCCGGCGAGATACGCACGATCGACACGAAGACCACGCATCGGGTGTACAGCTTCGTCGTCGCGCAGGCACCGCAGGGAGACCTCGTCTTCGTGCTCGCGCCCGTTCCGGCCTGACCCGTAACCGGCCGGCGCGCTCGCGCGTTCTTCTCCTGACCGACCCACTCCCGTGGGCGGAGAAGGAGGCGGAGACCGACATGCTGCTTGTTGCACTACTCATTCTCGCGCTGGCCCTCTTTGCCGGCGGCTTCGTGATCCACTGGCTGTTCGTCGCCGCAGTGATCGTGGCGCTTCTCTGGGTGATCAGCCTGTTCACCGGCGGCATCAGAAGCCGCGGCAGCGCGCTCTAGCGCGCGGCCACCGCTCCGGGGCGGAGCGGCACCTCCGAGGGCCGCTTCGCCCCGTTTCGCATTCACGGCCGCTGGGACCAGGACCGCGGCAGGTTGGGCCGCGCGGCCCATTGCCCGGCCTCGCGATCTGCCGATACGTTCAGCAGCGTGTCGCAGACCGAGACCCTCCTCTGGATCGTCGCCCTCTTCATCCTCGAGGTGAACCACCTCAAATGGATCTGGTGGGAGCACTGGGACTGCCGCAACTGCCGGTCGAAGCACAAGGACTGCGCGTGCGGATCGACGGCCCGCTGGATCATGTACCTCTAGCGGCGACGGGCTCGGCAACAGGCCCGCGGGTATTCTGGGCTGTCCCGCCTACCGGGAACAACCCCCCATCGACTAGCGGTCCAGGTCGCGGCCCTTTCAAGGCCGTCGCACGGGTTCGAATCCCGTTGGGGGGATCAGGGGCCGCATGGCTACTAGCACTTGGCTCAACCATGCGGCCCATGCGTGTCAGACGTGCCAGGGATGCGCGCCTGATGCATACCCCGGTGCATACCCCGGATCGTTGCCCGGTCAGGCGACGGGACGCTCGCCCTCTTCCTCCTCGGGCGGCCCGATCAGTTCGGGACGGGTGAGATGGCAGTTCGGGCAGATCACATCCCTGCTGTCGG
>DATEXK010000469.1:0-8269 GCA_035257065.1 Gaiellaceae bacterium
GAGCGCGCCGAGCAGTGCCAGGCGGTAGAGCGTCGAGCCGAGGTCGTGCGAGCGGCCGATCTCGAGCCCTTCGCGGAAGATCGACGAGTCGAGCGCGCTGCCGTCGGCCGCTTTGACACCGTCGGTGACGACGAGCGCGTACGGCGTGTGCTGGCTGAGATACGTGCGCGGGACGCCGTGCAGCGTGTTCGTCGCGGGCGTCCAGACAAGCCGGTCGAGCGGTGTCCGCCGGCCCTGCGGGTCGACGAGGAAGACTGTGTCAGGCGTGACGGTGGTGAGATCGATCGGCCCGCTGAACGGGATCGAGACCCGAGCGTCGACGCTGAAACCGTCGAGCGTGTTCAGCACGTCGATGTCCGCGCAGTCGGAGGGATGCGTCGTGCAATCCGGCTTCGGCAGCGCGACGCGCAGCAACGTGAGCTGCGTCAGATCGAGCTTCGTATCGAGATTCGTCGGGAAGGGCTGCCCGGGCTGCACGCCGGCGAGCACGAGCGACGGCAGCGCCAGGAACAGCACACAGGCAATGACTGCGGCGCGGAGCAACTGCGGCATGTTGCTTGCCTCCTATTGAATGAATGATCAGTCTGGGCGACGCTATTCCTTCGCCGCAGGGCTAGGCAATGGGGTCCTCGGAGTTGTTTGCCGAGGCCCGTCTGGATGCACTGCCTGAGCAGGCCACCCGCCTCGACGCGGCGGTAATTCGTCCAGACGGCACAACCCGACCCGCCCGGCTGCCGGAATTGCTTGACTACCAGAGTGCCGAAGACAATCGGGATCCTCACGGGCGGCGGCGACTGCCCCGGGCTGAACGCCGTGATCCGCGCGGTCGTGCGCTCGTCCGACGCCGCGGGCTGGGACTGCGTCGCCGTGCTCGAAGGCTGGCGGGGCCTCGTCGAGGGCCGGTTCCGGGATCTCGGCCCGCGTGAGGTCTCGGGGATCCTGCCGCGCGGCGGCACGATCATCGGCACGAGCCGGACGAACCCGTACAAGATGGACGGCGCCGTCGAGAAGGTGCTGCAGAACTTCAAGGACCGCGAGCTCGACGCGCTGATCGCGATCGGCGGCGAGGACACGCTCGGGGTCGCAGAGCAGCTCTTCAACGAGCACCAGTTCCCGGTCGTGGGCGTGCCGAAAACGATCGACAACGACCTCTCCGGCACCGACTACACCTTCGGCTTCGACACGGCGGTGACGATCGCCACCGAGGCGATCGACCGGCTGCACACCACGGCGGAGTCGCACAACCGCGTCATGGTGGTCGAGGTGATGGGGCGCCACGCAGGCTGGATCGCCGTGATGAGCGGCATTGCAGGCGGCGCGGACGTGATTCTCATCCCCGAGCACCCAATGACCGTCGAGGCCGCTTGTGAAGAAGTGCGCCGCCGCCACGCGCGCGGCAAGAACTTCTCGATCGTGGTTGTCAGCGAGGGCTACCAGCTCTCGTATGAGACGGGCGAGAGCCGCGTCGTCGGCGGCGATGCGCGCGCGACGGATCAGTTCGGGCACGTGACGCTCGGCGGCGTCGGCGAGATTCTCGGCCACGAGATCGAGCAGCGCACCGGCTTCGAGACGCGCGTCACGGTGCTCGGCCATGTGCAGCGCGGCGGCTCCCCCACTGCGCGCGACCGCATCCTCGCCACGCGCTTCGGACTGAAGGCCGCGGAGCTCGCACAAACGGGGCAGTTCGGCCAGATGGCCGCGCTCCGCGGCGACGACGTGATCGCTGTGTCGCTCGAAGAGGCGACGGCGCATCTGAAGACGGTCACGCCCGAGTGGTACGCCGTCGCCCAGGCGTTTTTCGGGTAGGCACACAGTCGCTTGCGCCTCGCGGCGATCGACCTCGACGGAACGCTGCTCCGCAGCGACGGCACGATCTCACCGCGCAGCCGCACCGCCATCCGGGCGGTCCGCGATCTGGGCATCGTGGTCGTGATCGTGACGGCGCGAGGGCCGGCGAGCGTCACCGAGCTTGCGACGGATGCCGGCATCGTGGGCTCCGCGATCTGCAGCAACGGCGGGCTGATCGTCGACCTCGCGTCGGGAGCGGTGCTCCGGGAGCGTCTGCTCGAGACCGAGACGGCGATCCAGCTCGTGCACGCTCTGCGCGAGCGTCTCCCCGGCATCGTCTTCGCGGTCGAGCACGAGGCGTTCGCGCACGAGCCCGGTTTCTCCGCCTGGGGCTGGGAGCCGCCGGCAGGCACGCGGGTGGCCAATGCGCTCGAGCTGCTCGAGGCCCCGGCGACGAAACTCATCCTGCGGCACACCGGCCACGAGGTCGAGGCGATCGCGGCGGTCGCGCGCGAGCTCGCAGGCGGCAACGCGACGGTCGTCCAGTCGGGCGGCGAGGCGGTCGAGGTGACGGCCGTCGGCGTCAACAAGGCAGCGGGGCTCGCCGAGGCGGCAGCGGAGCACGGCATCGACGCCGCCGACGTGATCGCGTTCGGCGACTACCCCAACGACGTGCCGATGCTCGCATGGGCCGGACGCGGCGTCGCCGTTGCGAACGCGCACGTCGAGGTACTGGCGATCGCCGACGAGGTCACGGCTTCGAACGACGACGACGGTGTCGCGATGGTGCTGGAACAGCTCGTCGCGTGAGCGCACACTTTCGGCTGGTCGCGTCCGACCTCGACGGCACGTTGCTCCGTTCGGACGGAACAGTCTCGGAACGCAACCGAGCCGCGCTCGCGGCGATGCACGCGGCCGGCGCCGAGATCGTGCTCGTCACCGCGCGACCGCCGTGGTGGGTCGGCGACCTTGCTCCGGCTGCAAGCGACGTCGCAATCTGCTGTAACGGCGCGGTCATCTGGGACCTGCACGCCCACCGTCCTCTGAGCGAGTACGCACTCCAACCCGCCGCCGCGCGCCGAATCGTCGCGGATCTGCGCGAGCATGCGCCCGGCGTGGCATTTGCGTGTGAGCTGGAGGTCGGAGCGATTCGCGAACCCGCGTATGTACCGTTGTGGGCGTCGCCCGACATGCACGAACGTCGCGACGCACTCGAGTTCGTGTCGGAGCCGGTGTACAAGCTCGTCGTGCAGCATTCCGAGCTGTCGCAGATCGAGCTCCATGAGCTCGCCGTCGAGCTGTGCAGCGACGAGGCGACGGTGACGTACTCGGGCCGGCAGCTCGTGGAGATCTCCGCAGCCGGGGTGACAAAGGCCTTCGCTCTTGCGGCTCATTGCGCCGACCTGGGGATCCGCCCCGAGGAGGTGATCGCGTTCGGCGACATGCCCAACGACGTGCCTCTCCTCCGCTTTGCCGGGCTGGGTGTCGCGGTGGCGAACGCGCACCCGGACGCCGCCGCCGCCGCGGACGAAATGACGGCGTCGAACGACGACGACGGCGTCGCCCTCGTGCTCGAACGGTTCGTCGCGTGAGCGCACGCGCGTCGCTGACGCTGCTCGTCCTTGGTGGAGCCGCCGCGGTCGCAGCAGCGCTCGCCGCACCGACGAGCGCAGGCAGCGCCGCATCGCAGGCGTGGCCCGCGTTCGCGCTCGTCGGCGGACTGCTGCTCGTCGGCGCCGTGGCGGCGCGGGAGGGCGTCTTCGCCGCCGCCGGCATGCTCGCGTCACGCGCGCCGGGCGGCGGCGCCGTCCTGCTCGTCGCCCTGCTCCTGATCGAGGCGGTGGTGACCGCCGTGCTGAACCTCGACACCGCCGTCGTGTTCATGACGCCCGTGCTGCTGCACGCGGCGCGGCAGCGCGGAGTGCCCGACGGCCCGTTTCTCTACGGCGCGGTGTTCATGGCGAACTCGGCCTCGCTCCTGCTGCCCGGCTCCAACCTGACGAATCTCATCGTGCTGCGCCACGAGCATCTGACAGGCTCGACGTTCGCCGCTCGACTCGCGCCGCCGTGGGCGGTCGCGGTGGCGGTGACGATCGTGTTCGTCTTCGTCGCGTTCCGCCACGAGCTCTCCGGGCGAAGCGACGGCCCTCCGGAAAGCGTCACCTTCCGCCCGCGCGTCGGTGCAGCGGGCATCGCGGCGTCCGTCGTGCTGGTGCTCGTCCTCGCGAATCCCGCCCTGCCGGTGCTCGGCGTCGGCATCGCGGTCGCGCTGCTCTCCCGGCTTCCATTGCGACACGGTCTCGACTCCCTGAACCCCGCGCTGCTGCTCGGGGTGCTCGGTGCCGCGGTCGCGCTCGGTGCCCTCGCCCGCAACGTCGGCTGGCTGTCGAGCCTCCTCGACCACGCCGGGCGCTGGGAGACGGCCTGGGTCGCCGCCGGTGCAGCCCTCCTCGTGAACAACCTCCCCGCCGCGGTCGTGCTGTCGGCGCACGTCCCACACCACCCGCGGGCGCTTCTGCTCGGGCTCGACCTCGGCCCGAACCTCGCCGTGACCGGCTCGCTCTCCGCCGTGCTCTGGCTCCAGGTCGCGCGCGCCGACGACGCGAGGCCTTCGATCCTCCGCTACTCGCTGCTCGGCCTCGTGCTCGTGCCGGTGTCGCTCGGGCTGACGCTGCTGACGCCGGGCCTTTAGATGAGGCTGGTCACAGCTCGACGAGCGGGAACGACCGGTGGCGCCGTGGCGGTACGAGGAAGTTCTGGCGGTGCGTCGTCGTCAGCACCGAGTTGAAGCCCTGGGCGCGGCTGCGCGGTCCGACGTCGAGCTTCGTGCCGTCGGGGAGCACGCCGTCCATTGCGAGGCGGTTGCGCGCGAAGTCGTCGCTCGACGGGTTGAAGACGGCGAAGTGCAGGCCTGCCGACGGCGTGTTCTGCAGCTTGTCCTTGTCGGGTGTGGCGCTCCACGCGAACGGGTTGTCGAGCGTGTTGAAGTCGGCGCGCTGCGGGATCGCCGTCCCCTTCGGGTACACGGTTCCGTCGGGCCCGACCACGTCCTGCAGCAGCCTCGAGCTCGTCTGGATCGATGCGCTGTGGCCGAACCGCCCGGTTCGCTTGTAGGCCCGCGCAGTCTCGGCCTGCGTCGCGACGTCCTTCGG
Source organism: Gaiellaceae bacterium (assembly GCA_035257065.1). Classification (GTDB taxonomy): domain Bacteria; phylum Actinomycetota; class Thermoleophilia; order Gaiellales; family Gaiellaceae; genus Palsa-739. Next base: position 4,941 of record DATEXK010000469.1, read on the forward strand.
TCCCTGCGCCACGGTCTGCGTCCCCTGCTTCACGGTCGTCAGGCCGGGACGGAACGTCGTGAGCACACGCTCGTCGTAGTCGAAGTTGAGGTACCAGGCCTCGAGGTCCTCGTCGAGATGCGAGAGATGCATGTGCGTTCCGCCGTGGAAGTAGCCGCCGCGCAGGTCGACGAAGCCGAGCGTCTCGTGGTTCGCGATCAGACGCGGGCCGAGCCCCGCCTTCTGCGTCGACGTGAAGCCGAGGAACAGCTCGGCGGTGTCGGGGATGAGATCGGCGCCCGGCACCCCGGCCGCCATCGCCATCTTCTTCGGCAAGCTCCGCTTGCCGGCGAAGCCGCCGCCTGCGAAGCCGCGGCGGATGCTCGTGACCGAGAAGTACGGCAGGTCGTCGAACAGCGTCTTGCGCGCGTCGTCGATGTGGGCGCGGCTGTCGCTGCGCAGCAGGACCGCGACGTCGTTCTGCTCGAGGATCGTGTCGTGTGGATCGCTCGGAAAGCGGCGCGCCGGCAGGAGCGCGGACTTGCCTGCGCGGTGGTCGAACGGGAGATGGAGCTTCGCCTGCTCGGGCACGTGCTTGTCGAAGTACGGCAGGCCCCACGCGACCGTCACCCCGAGGCCGGCCGCGTCGAGTGAGTAGCGGTCGTCGAGGTCGACGAGCGCGCGCTCGAGGCCCTGCTGCGCCGCGGCGAGATCGGTTGCCTTCAGCGTCGCGGTCACCATCTCGTGGTGCAGCGGCGGCACAACGACGGCGATGCCTTCACTCTCGACGAGGCCGAGATCGATCACGTGCTGCTCGCGCGGCATCACGGCGGCCGCGCGAGGCAGGCGTGTGGGCGCTCCGGTGAGCTGGTCGACGAGCTCGTAGATCCCGGCACCGCCGAGCGCTCCTGCCGCTGCGCCTCCGAGGAAGCGGCGCCGCGTGAAGCGCATCAGCCTTGCGGCTGGACGAGCACGAGGCTCTTCAGCAGACGGTCGAGGTTCCCGAGGACCTTCGTGCTCGAGTCGTACGGAACGATCACGTGCTCGCTGATCGTGTAGAGCGAGCCGCCGTGCTTCCAGGCGAGCAGGATGTGCCACTGGTCGGCGCCCTGGTTCACCCGGTAGACGGTCGCGCTGATCTGCGGCGCCGTCTTCTTCCCGGCCGCGTCGGAGAAGCACGGCGTCGTGCCGCGGATCGTCTTCTTCCCCTGCGGAATCGTCGTCGTGCAGGTCGGCACCTTCGTGCTGCCGGGATAGCCCCGGAAGTTGACGTGCACGTCCCCGCTGCCCGCGTCACCGTGCTCGAGGAAGCTGACGAGGAAGCTACGGTCCTTGCCGATCGAGTAGATGTCCTGGTACTGGCCGCCGATCTTCGCGTCGAGCGGGTTCGGCATCCAGGTCGGGCAGTACACGGGCGCGTCGATCTTGTCGGCGAGCTTCTGCCACCCGGCCTGCCATGCCGCCGGACAGGCGGGCGCCGACGTCTTGGCGGACGCCCCCGGCACCAGTGCTGCGAGCGCGAGCGCGACCACGCCCGCGACCATCGTCGCCCTCATGGCCGACAGAGTACCGCGGTTTTGGCAGAGGTAAGCCTCAGACGACAGGCGGCGGGCCGCCCGCGAGCGGGGCGATGTCGGGGCCGTGCACGATCACCGCGTCGCAGCCCGCGCGCTCCAGCTCGAGCACCTCGTCGCGCGTCGTCAGAGCCAGGTCTGCGATCGCGAGCTTCCCCGCAGGAACGGCCGCGAGCAAGTCGAGCACGATCTCGAGCGGCGTCTCGTCGTCCTCGGCCTCCGCGGGCGAGAGCAAGAAGATCTCCGGATCGACGCGGTCGAGGGCCCGCTCGAGGTCTTCCTCGTTGCGCACCTCCACTGCGCAGTCGAGGCCGAGCTCGAGCGCGCGCCGGTGCAGCTCCTCGAGCCGGCCGTCGTCGTCGTCGAAGGCGTCGAAGACGATGAGGTACGCATCCGCCACGGCAGACGCCTCGTCGAGCGAGATGTCTGCGCGCCAGAGGATCGGCAGCGACGTCGCGTCTCGCAGGTGCGCCGGGTTCGTGCCGACGACGAGCGCCTCCGCGCGCTGCTCTTCCGCGGCTCTGGCGGATTCCGGATCGTCGACCGCCGCGATGACGGAGATTCCGTCGCCCTCGGCGATCGCATGGCTGAAGCGGTGCGCCATCCTGCGCTCGTAGCGTATCGGGCGCCGGGTGCCGGCTACTGGCCGATCGGGTGCCAGACGGTCTTCAGCTCGAGGAAGCTGGAGATCTCCCAGGGGCTCTGAGTGTCGGCGCGGCCGTGCACGACCCGCTTGACGTTCTCGGCGGAGAGGCGCTCGAGCTCGGCCGCCTGCCCGTCGGCCCCGCAGAGGTCGATCGCGTTCACGTCCATGTGCGAGGCGAGGATCGGGGCCAGCTCGGCGCGGAAGCCGGTCAGCAGGTTGACGACGCCGCCGGGCAGGTCGCTCGTTGCGATCGCCTCCGCCAGCTCGACGGCGGCGATCGGGTGGGTCTCGGAAGCGACGGCGACCACGGCGCTGCCGCCGACGAGCGGCGGCATGAGCCGCGTGACGAGGCCGAGTAGCGGTGGCTCGTCGGGCGCGAGCACTGCGACGACACCGGTCGGTTCGGGAATCGTGAAGTTGAAGTACGGGCCGGCGACGGGGTTCGACCCGCCGAGCACCTGCGGCAGCTTGTCGGCCCAGCCGGCGTACCAGACGATCCTGTCGATCGTGCGCTCGACCTCCTCCCGGCCGGTGCACAGCTCGGCGAACTCGGAGAGACGCGCCTCGACCATCTCCGCGAGGCGATAGAGCACCTGGCCGCGGTTGTACGCCGTCGCGGAAGCCCAACCCGGCTGCGCCGCGCGCGCCGCTTTCACCGCGTCGCGCACGTCCTTGCGCGAGGCGTGCGCCACGTTCTGTCCGTCTGCCTCGTAGGTGCGGCCCGACTCGCTGCGCGGGAAGGCGCCACCGATGAACAGCTTGTACGTCTTCTTGACCGGCAGGCGGCTCACTCCTCGAACCTCAGGTAAGGCTCGAGCCCGTGCAGGCCGCCCTCGCGGCCGAAGCCCGATTCCTTGTAGCCGCCGAACGGCGAGGTCGGGTCGAAGCGGTTGAACGTGTTCGCCCAGACAACGCCGGCGCGGAGACGCTGCGCCATCCAGAGGATGCGCGACCCCTTCTCCGTCCAGACGCCGGCGCTAAGGCCGTACGGCGTGTTGTTCGCCTTCTCGACCGCCTCCTCCGGCGTGCGGAACGTGAGCACCGACAGCACGGGGCCGAAGATCTCCTCCTGCGCGATGCGGTAGCTCTGCGCGACGTTCGTGAAGACGGTCGGCGCGAACCAGTAGCCC
>DATEXK010000470.1:0-2998 GCA_035257065.1 Gaiellaceae bacterium
CCGGCAGCGGGTCATTGAAGTAGACCGCGGCTACACTGTCGGCAACGAACATACGGGGGCGACCTGGTTTCGACGTGGTCGATCCATCCGGTTGAGCTGCAAGCCGAGGTCGCCGGTTGGCCTCGTTAATCCACCGGCACAACGCAAGTGCGAATCAACGTGATCTCGCACTCGCTGCCTAACTTCGGTTAGTCAGCGACGCCGCTTCGGGCTGGGCCCGTGGCTCGGAGCGGCGCTAACAAACGGGCTTGGCGCCGAGGGAACGCCTTTCGCCCGGAGCGCAACACGAAAGGATCGGCTAGCGCGTCGGTAGGGCGGCTGCACCCCGGCCGGCGAGCGAAAACAAAGGGCAGCCTATGCTTGTAGACGCTCAGCCGGTGCGGCTGCGGACGCGGGTTCGATTCCCGCCGCCTCCATCATCAGCATCTTCGGCTCAACCAAGTCGATTACAGAGCCGGTCGATTGAAGCGCTTTCAGTCGGTCGGCTCTTCTCGTTCGCGGCGTGACCGTGCGAGCGCCTCCATCGCGTCTTCTTTCGCCTGGGAAAACGCCTGCGAAAGCGGAGAGAGCATTTGACATGCGCCTCTGTTGTCTAAGCAAACAACAGAGACGGACTGAGATCGGCGCGCCTCTCTCACTCGTCCGAAGCTCAAGGCGTCAGCGCTGCCCGCCGATCAACATGAGTGTGCGCGGGACGGAAAACGAGAACGTCGGCCCCCACGGCAGGTTGAGCGCGCGCCAGCTGATCGTGGTCGGACTGCTGCACGCCGTATGCTTAACCGCCCTTGCAGCCGGGGTCCTTGCGCCGACCGGCCGAGCCGGAGGTGGCGGGAGCACGATTCTCGTCGCCTATCGCTCGGGCACGAGCCTGTTCGTGAAGTCGCTGGGCGGGGGCGCCGCTGCCCGGTTCGCGTCGGACCGGGGCGGGCAGCAGATGGCCTATCCCGCGCTTTCTCCCGACGGCCGCCGGGTGCTGTGGATCGCGCTCGGTGGCGCTGAAACTCCTGGCCCTACGTCGCAGAAGATCTACCTCGCCACGGTCGACGGCTCCCGCCCCCGCGTCATCGCCGCCAGCGACTCCTACAAGTTCGCGTCTGTGCACTTCGCGAGCAACGGCTCGGTGGTGATGGTCGAGGATGTGGGCGACAATCGCCTGGCGGTGTTCTTCTCCGCGCATCCGGAGTCCGGCTTCCGCGAGGTGAAATCGTCGGTCGGGCTAGTCGGAGGAAATGCCGAGCTCTCTCCCGACTCGCGGTCGGTCGCCTTCGACGCGAAGCGGGGAATCGCCGTCGCTTCCACTGTCAAGACCCTGTCCAAGCCCAGAGTCGTGCTGCTCCCGCCGAGCAAGAACGTCGGGATAAAGCTGCTGGAATGGTCGCGCGACGATCGCCTGATCTATGCGAGCTCCTGCAGCCCCATCACGGTCACAACGACGACATGCATCTACAGCGCCACCGCTCGAGGAGGCGACCGACGCAAGCTCGCGACTCTCGCGGTCGAGAAGTTCCTGCCTCCGTCCTTCAGCGTCGGAGCCGATGGGCGCACAGTCGCATACAGCGGTTGTGGCCCCTACCCCCGAGGTTGCGGTGTCTGGGTCGTTGCGTCGCCGCGTGCTCGGCCTGTCGAGATTGCGCGGACCGACTACACGACCTGGGGCGTCTCGACGGCGACTCACGGCTAGGGGTAGAACACGAGAAGGTTGGGTCTGCCGGCCGGAGGCCGGTGGTCGAGGGGTCACTGTCGTTCCAGCCGGCCATGAGAGCCAACGGCGGTGTGGGTAACTCGATCGTCCATGCAGACCTTGCGAGCCATGTGGGCTCAGTGTCCTGGGGTCTGACCCCGTGTTCAGTGTGCCGAGCCCAACGCTGTTCCGATACTGCCCTGTGCGTCTGACGTGCTCGGGTGGCTCGAGGCGCTAGAGGCGCCGGCCGAGTCCGACACCTGAGGCCGCCAAAGGCAGCGGCGGCTTCGGCTCCTTAACGAAACCCGTACGCAACTCTCACCTCGTTCTCAGCCGGAGAATCGATTCTGTGATCGTCAACCGAGAAGGAGCCGATCACATGGCAACCGCAACTCTCCCCGTCGCCAGGGTTCGCCGCATCGACCTGGACAGCGTCGACGACGAGCTTCGCCACATCCGCGACCTCGTCTTCGTGCGCGATCTGCTTGCGGAGCGTGGGTCACCCGAGGATGAGCTGGCGGTCTGCGACGCGGAGATCAGTCGCGTGCGACGGCGGCTCGCGGCGCACGCTCGCCGCTCCGCGCAGCGTCTCGCCGCATAGTCGGCGAGACGCGGTTGGGGCTACGTTGTGTCCGCGGATGAGCACCGAGAGCACACGCGAGCGCCCCAACGACGCGGCCCCGACAGCCGAGCAACTGTTCACGCTCGGTGGCGAGCGCGTCGGCGGAACATTCCAGCGCCAGGAGAGCAGGTTCCGCGACTGGGTGTCGTCCGACGGCTCGACCGCGTATCCGGCCGAGGCTGGGCGCTACCACCTCTTCGTCTCCTGGGCCTGCCCGTGGGCGCAACGCACCCTGATCGGGCGCATGCTCAAGGGTCTCGAGGCCGCGATCCCTCTCTCCGTCGTCGATCCGATCCGCGACGCGCGCGGCTGGGCGTTCACCGGCGGCGAGTACGTCGACCAGGAGAACGGCTGGTCGTTCCTCTCGGCGGCGTACGACGCGACCGACCCCGGTTACGAGCGTCGCGTCAGCGTGCCCGTGCTCTGGGACACGCAGACCGGGAGAATCGTCAACAACGACTCCGGCGACATCCTGCGGATGTTCAGCACCGGCTTCGGCGAGCTCGCCGACGACCGCGTCGATCTCTGCCCGGAGCCGCTGCGCGCTGAGATCGACGTGCTGAACGAGCGGATCTACGACAAGGTCAACAACGCCGTCTACAAGGCAGGCTTCACGACGGAGCAGGACGTCTACGAGCGCGAGGTGCGCGGCATCTTCGCGCTGTTCGACGAGCTCGACGCCCGCCTCGCTAACC
>DATEXK010000471.1:0-5650 GCA_035257065.1 Gaiellaceae bacterium
TCACAGGGAAGAACGTGCCGGAGAAGAGGAACATCGGCATGACGACGAAGCGGAAGAGCCCGTTGAATCCTTCCTCGCGCTGCAGCCACGCCGAGAACGACGAGACCGGAGCGGAGTGCGCGAGACCGACGAGAACCGCCGCCGGCCACGCGAGGATCGCCCACGGCGAGTGCAGCGCGCCGAACCCGGCGAGGACCACAAGATAGATCGCGGAGACGGCCGCGAGACGCGCCGCCACGTACAGCTGATGGCCGATCAGCAGGTCGCGCGAACGCAGCGGCGTCGCGAGCATCGCGTGGAACTGACGCGTCCAGCGGATCGCAGCCATCACCGGATACGACGACTCGAACGTCGCGAGCTGCATCGCAGTCGCCGCGAGGATCCCCGGCGCGACGAAGTCGAGGTACGGAACGCCGACACCGGGACCGCGATTCACGAGCTTCCCGAGCCCGACGCCGAGTGCAGTCAGATAGAGGATCGGGCCGACGATGCTCGTGGCGACGCTGCCGCGCCACACACGGCGATACGAATACGCCCAGTACTCGAACGATCGAAGCGCGTACGTCATCAATCGACGAGCGTCCGGCCCGTAAGGCGCAGGAACACGTCTTCGAGCGTCGAGCGGCGCACGAGCACGCTCTGCGGGTGCAACCGCTCGTGCGCGACCGGGACCAGAGCGTCCCCGTCGTCGGTATAGAGCAGCACGCGGTCCGGGAGAACCTCGACACGCGCCACACGACCGTCGAACACCTGCTCGTCGACCGGGGGTGGATCGTGTGCGAAGCGCAGCTCGACCACGTCGCGCGACGAGAGCCTCTGGATCAGCTCGAGCGGCGAGCCCTCCTCCGCGATGCCGCCGCGATCCATCACGACGAGCCGGTCGCAGAGCTGCTCCGCCTCGTCCATGTAGTGCGTCGTCAGCACGAGCGTCACCCCCTGCTGCTTGAGCCGGAAGAGCTGCGCCCACACGACGTGGCGCGCCTGCGGGTCGAGACCTGTCGTCGGCTCGTCGAGGAGCAGCACCTCGGGCTCGTTCACCAGCGAGCGTGCGATCGTCAAACGCCGCTTCATGCCACCCGAGAGCGGCTCGACCCGATCCTTCGCACGCTCGGAGAGCTGCACGAAGTCGAGCAGTTGGTCGGCGCGCACCTTGCACTCCTTGCGCGAGAGCCCGAAGTAGCGCCCGTAGATGATCACGTTCTCGCGCACGGTCAGCTCGGTGTCGAGCGTGTCCTGCTGCGGCACGACGCCGAGACGGGCGCGGATTTCCGGGCCGTTGCGTACAGGGTCGAGCCCGAGAATGCGCAGCGTGCCACCGCTCGGCGGCGAGACGCAGCCGATCATTCGCATCGTCGAGCTCTTGCCGGCGCCGTTCGGACCGAGGAAGCCGAACGCCTCGCCCTTCTCGACGTCGAAGTCGATCCCGTCGACGGCGGTCAGCTCGCCGAAGCGCTTGGAGAGGCCGCGGGCATGGATCAGAGCTGCATCGCTCACGATCCCGAGACTAGATGGTTGATGCCGCGACAGTGCACACCTGGATGGTGGCCCAGACGCACCCCGCCACGGCATCAACCATCTAGCGGTGCGGCGCTACAGCTTCTCGGTCGCGCGCTCGAGCGCTTCGGCGAGCTCTGCGAGCTCGTGCTCGTCGGCGAAGACGAGCTCCACGCGACCGGCGCCCACCTTGGCGTGGAACCCGGTGAGATGCTCGAGCGCCGTGCGCACACGCGCGGCGAGTGCAGGATCGACGGGTGCCACACGGACGCGCGGCTTCTGCTTCGCGCCCGCCCACTTTGCACGCTGCTCGGCCGCACGAACCGAAAGACCCTTCTGCACGATCTCGCGAGCGAGCCGGCGGCGGCCCTCGTGGTCGGGTACCGCGAGCACGGCGCGAGCGTGACCCTCGCTGAGCTGGCCGCGCTCGAGCATGCCGAGCACATCGTCGGGGAGGTCGAGCAGCCGGATGCGGTTCGAGACCGAGGGCTTCGAGCGGCCCACGCGTTCCGCGACGTCGCCGAGCGTCAGCGCGAACTCGTCGATCAACACCGCGCAGGCGCGCGCCTCTTCGACGGGCGTCAGCTGCTCGCGCGCGACGTTCTCGATCAGCCCGAGGAGCAGCGAGTCGCGGTCGTCGGTCGCGCGGACGACGGCCGGAACGGTGGCGAGGCCGGCCTCGCGCGCCGCACGCCAGCGGCGCTCGCCGGCGACGATCTCGTAGCCGCCCGCGTCGCGCGGACGGACGATCAGCGGCTGGATCACACCCTGGCGGCGCACCGACTCCGCGAGGCCGGTGCCCGCTTCGCCGTCGAAGCGCTTGCGCGGCTGCTTCGGATTCGCGTGGATCGCGTCGACGGGCAGCTCGAGCAGCTCGACCGCGCCGGGTTCGAGCCCGCCGACGAGCACTTCGAGGCCGCGGCCGAGACCCCGGCGGTTAGCGGCGCTCGACAAGCTCCATCGCCACCTTCCAGTAGGCGTCGGCGCCGGCGGAGCGACGGTCGTACGCGATCGCCGGCAGTCCGTGGCTCGGGGCCTCGGCGAGCCTGACCGAGCGCGGCACCGACTGGCGGAAGACGAGCGGCCCGAAGTGACGGCGTACCTCGGCCTCGACGTCGGCGGCCAGGCGCGTGCGCGCGTCGACCATCGTGAGCAGCACGCCGCCGATCCCGAGGCTCGGATTGAGCCGTCGGCGAATCAGGTCGATCGACTGCATCAGCTGGCTCAGCCCTTCGAGCGCGTAGTACTCGGCCTGCACCGGCACGAGCACGCGGTCGGCCGCTGCGAGCGCGTTCACGGTCAGCGGCCCGAGCGAAGGCGGGCAGTCGAGAAAGACGAAGTCGTACTCGGAGGTCCCGGAGGCGAGCGCCTGCTTGAGATAGCGCTCACCGTCTTCGCGCTGTGCGAGCTCGACGACCGCGCCCGCGAGCTCGGGCTTCGACGGGACGAGATCGAGATTCGGAAAGGCCGTGTGCTTCGTCAGCTCGCCCAAAGGCACGCCGTCCAATAGGTCGTAGCTGGAGGTGCCGTTCGCGCGCATGCCGAGCCCCGAGGTCGCGTTCGCCTGCGGGTCGAGGTCGATGACGAGCGCCCGCTCGCCGGCCTCCGCGAGGCACGCGGCCAGGTTGATGGCGGTCGTCGTCTTGCCGACGCCGCCCTTCTGGTTCGCAAGCGCGTAGATCCGGGCCATGCCGCCATTGTCGCGGCAGGCCCGGACGCTGCGCGAACTACTTGTGGAAGCTCGCTCTGAGGGCTTGAAGCGCTTGCCTTGCCGCGTCGTTCGAGGACTTGACGTCTTGCCGCTCGGCCTGCACGGACGCGCGAAGCTGCTGCAACGACTGCCTCAGCGTCTGGGCGTCAGCCTTGCTCGGCTTCGTGCCTTTGAAGGCCTGCACGTCGGCCTGAAGCTGGCCGCGATCTGCCTCGAGCGCCTGATGAGCCGCCTGCATGTCGGTCTTCACCTTTTGGAGATCGGCGGTGAGGAGGGTCTTCGCAGCAGCCTTGTCCTTCGAGCCGGTAAGGGACTGGACGTCCGACATGAGGTGCTGTGCGTCTGCGACAAGCACGCCGTGATACGACGCTGCGTCATTGCTGAGCTTCTGGATGCTGCCGTTGACGTCGGCGAGCGCTGCAGGTGCGAGGAACGCAGCGCACGCGACGACCGCAGTGAGGGTTTTCTTCATTCGGCTTGTATCGACCCGCGCCGGCCGGGGCGTGCCACTCGAACGGGGGGCGGCGTCAGGCGAGCGGACGCTTCTTCGCCACCCCGACGCGCCGCGGGAACCCCGCCGGCGTCGGCGCAAGCTTCCGGAGCACCACGAGCCCGTCGTGCGACTCCGGTGGCGCTCCGCCGAGCAGTTCGGACACCGCCGCGACGGCGGCGAGGTCGGCGCTCGGGCCGAGCCAGAGGATCGCCGCTCCGCCGGGACGCACGAGCGGCAGCGCCCACTCGGCGGCGACGGGCGGCGCAGCGAGCGCCTTCGCGAGCGCGACGCCGAAGAAATCCGTCTCCTGCTCTTCAGCGCGGCCCCAGACGACAGTCGCGTTCGGCGGCGCCCAGCGCTCGAGGAAGTCACACTTGCGCCGCTCCGCCTCGAGCAGCGTCACTTCGCGGCCGGGAAGCTCGAACGCGAGCGGAATTCCCGGCGAGCCCCCGCCTGAGCCCACGTCGACGATCGGGCCGTCGAATGTACGGACGAGGTCCGCCGCGCGCAACGCGTCGTCCAGCAGCATCGCCCGCGCGGCGTCCGGATCGCTGATCGACGTCAGCCCGGGCGCGGCCAGAACAGCCGCGAGCCAGTCAGTCAGCGGGGAGGACGACGATGTACCGATTCGGCTCCGTCCCCTCGGACGCGGTCGCGACGCCGCCGAGCTCTTTCAGCTTCAGGTGCACGACCTTGCGCTCGACCGCGGTCATCGGCTCGAGCTCGACCTTGCTGCCGGAGGCGCGGACCTGCTCCGCCGTCCGCTCGGCCAGCGCCTCGAGCGTCGCACGCCGCCGCTCCCGGTAGCCCGCCGCGTCGACCACGACCTCCTTGCGGTCGTCGCCGTACGCGCGATGCGAGATCGCGTTCAACAGGTACTGCAGCGCATCGATCGTCTGTCCGTGCCGCCCGATCAGCAGCGCGACGTCGTCGCCCGTGCACGTGATGACGATCGTCGCATCGTCCTCGACCACATCGACGCGACCGTCGACCCCGAGGGCGGCCGTGACCCGCATGACGAGCGTCCGAGCGTCCGCTGCGAGCTCGCTCTCGTCGATGCCGGCCACGTCGAGAGCATCGGCGGGGGCGCTCGCCAAAACGCGCGCCGGGGAGTAGCCGACGCCGAGCAGGCCGCGCTCGCCCTCCGAGACGACCTCGAAGCGAACCGCCGACTTGTCGATGCCGGGGTGCCGCAGCTCGAGCTCTCGAAGGGCCGCCCACTTCGCCTCGCCGACCGTCTCTCCGGTCGTCTCGACGACGACGTCGCCCTCGCTCACCGCCGGCCGCCGGCCTTCTTCTTCCGGCGCACCTTGCGCGGCGGAGCTGCAGCCTGTGGCTTCGGCGCCGGCTGGTCGGGATCCCGTTTCGCGCCGTTGCCGCCGCGGCCGTCGTCACCCCTACCGTCATCGCTTGGCGGCGTCCGCGAGCTCTTCTTGTCGGAAAGCGGCGCTGGAGTCTTCGGAACGAGCCTGCGGGTGATCAGCCCCTGGCCGACCGTCCACAGGTTCGTCGTCACCCAGTAGAGGACGAGGCCCGCCGGGAAGTGCGCGATCACGAACACGAACACGAGCGGCATGGCCATGAAGAGGTACCGCTGCATCTTGTCGACGGTCGTCGCCATGAAGAGCGTCGAGGCCATCTGGCTCGTCACGTAGACGAAGAGCAACACGAAGCCGCCCCAGTGGGAGGTCGTGTGGTCGGCGATCGAGGGGATGAAGTGGAGGAAGGAGAGGTTCCCCGGGTGGAGCGCGGCGGACTCCCTCGAGAAGTGGCGCAGGGCGTAGTAGAGGCCGAGGAAGACCGGGAGCTGAACCAGCATCGGCAAGCACGAAGCAGCCGGGTTGATCTGGTTCTCCTTGTAGAACTTCATCAGCTCTTCGTTCTGCTTCTGCTTGTCCTGCTTGTACTTCTTCTGGATCTCCTTCATCTGCGGCGCATAGCGCTGCAGGTTC
>DATEXK010000472.1:0-8840 GCA_035257065.1 Gaiellaceae bacterium
CTCGACCGTGACCATCTCGAGCGGGTCGCCCCACCCCGTCCCGCGCTTCTCCTTCACCTCGACGAAGCGCAGCCGGCGGCCCCGGCGCACGATCAGGTCGAGCTCGTAGCCCGCCAGCCAGACGTTCGCGCCGAGGATCCGCCAGCCGCGCAGCCGGTAGTGCCACGCCGCCTGCCGCTCGGCGGCTAGACCGGGACGGCCGCCTCGCCCTGGTAGCACAGCGCCTGGAACGAGAGTCGATGCACGGCAGACGGCCCGATCCTGCGCACGACAGCGGAGTGACCGGGCGTGATGTAGCCGACGTGCTGCGCGAACCCGTAGGCGGGATACAGGGCGTCGAGGCGGCGCATCAGCCGGTCGCGCGTCACCTTGGCGACGATCGACGCTGCTGCGATCGCCGCGCTCTTCTCGTCGCCGTCGACGACGGCGGTGTGCTCCGGCGCGGTCGGCCCGAGCCGGAAACCGTCGACGAGACACGCCTCCGCCGGCGGCGAGAGCGCGTGCAACATCGCGCGCAACCCGGCGAGGTTCGACTTGTGCAGCCCGATCCGGTCGATGTCACCGGGCGGGATCACCCGCACCGCGACCTTCTCGGCGCATGCGAGCACAGCGTGGAAGAGCTCCTCGCGCCGCTCCTCGGAGCACTGCTTCGAGTCGTTGAGATACGTGAGCGGCCGGACCCGGTGCTCCTTCAGCGACGCGTAGTCGAGCAGGACGCCCGCGACGACGAGCGGTCCCGCGAGCGAGCCTCTGCCGGCCTCGTCGGTGCCTGCGACGAACCGAACGCCGAGGCTCCGGTCGAACTTCAGGAGCTTCTGGCCGGTGCGCTTCGCCACGCGGCGAGGATAGCGCGCGCCTCAGCCGGCACGGCCCGCCGTGACGAAGTTGCCGGGAAGCTACGACTCGCTGAGTTGCGCCACTCGTTCTTCGACGACGCCATGTATGGCGTCGAGCACCGGCCGATGCCATCCCTCGGCACGCGCAACGTCCAGCGTCTGCCGTGATGCTTCGACAACGCGCTCGACATCGCGGCGAAACTGCCGCGACTGGGGACGGAACCCATTCTCACGAAGCATTTCCATCCAACCATCGTGAGTGACAGCGCTCGGATCGTCCTCGCCTGCGATCGACATGGCGAGTCGAGTAGTCAACTCCGGATACACCGCGGTCGAGACAATGTCGTACAAGGGAGCGAGCCGGACCGATCCAGTGACGGCGTACAGGAGCGCGAAGTTCTTTCCGTGAGCGTCGCTGTTTCCCACGAGGAAGTTGATGAGCACAGCGGTCGCCAAGCTCGTCAAGTCGCGGGCGGTCCCGATCCCACGAAGCAGCTCGAACATTTGGGCGAGCGAAGGACCTCCCTCGTTCTCATACTTTGCCTCCGGCAGAATGCCGAGCGCCTGACCCATGTCCTCTTGATGAAGGCGCACGATTCGCCCATCGCCGGCGATCGACCGATCGAAGCGCTCCACCATCAATGTGTCGATCTCGCCGAACCGCACGATCTCCGCGCTTGCGGCATCCAGCCCCACACGTTTGGCCACCCTGAGGCAGAACGCTTCGTTGAGGACGAGATCTTCGTAGCCGCCCTGATCGGGCTTGATGATGTGAGTGCTTGGTGCGCCGCCTGCAGGCTGACCGATCTCGCCGCTGGGAGCCCGCGTCACAATGAGCTTCTGCTGAACGCCACCGAGGCTGAGGCGAATTCCCTCTTCCGGATCAATGCCCAACGGATGGTTGGGAAGATCGCGAAGGCGAGCCGCGACTTCTTCAGTGGTGAGCCAGTGAATCTCACCGTCGCTTGGCCGGTCGTAATCAGGCGGGAGAATGACGACAGCGCCCGCGCAGTCTGATCCGATCGCTGCGAGGAGACCGAAGCCGTTGCTCTCACTCACGCCGACGGCGCGCGCCACCTCCCTCCGAGCAACCCCTTCCGGCAAGAGCCCCTCGAAGAACGGCTTTGCCTGGCCGCTCGGATAGGGCTCCTCGCGGACCGGGAGTGAGGCGGAGAGGATGACGCTCCCCTCACCGTATTGCGCCACGAGTGCAGCGTCGAAAGCGAGGCGATACCTCGTTGGGCCTTGGCGCTCCAGCTCGCCGACCAGCTCGGCGTTCAGAAAAACCCGGAGCCGAAGGCGTTCGCTATTCGCCATCGAGGTCGTCACTCATCCGCGCCTCGCGGCGAAGAGGCCGCTCGGCTATTTCGAGAGTAAGGCCGAGGGCTTGAAGTACCTTGAGTAGCCCGTCCAACCGCGTGGTCGGCTTACCCGACTCAATCTGATGGACCAGTCGCGTACTGACGCCCGCAGCGAACGCCAATTCATCCTGGCGGAGTCCGTCGCGTTCCCGCGCTAGGCGGATTCGTTCTCCGATCTTTCGCGCTTGCTTGAGTTGATCAATATGCACGATCGTGCAGTCTAGCGCATTTGAAGCTCCATTCCACGCTTCTGTGCATGATCGTGCATTTTCACAACGAGGAACGGGATACCTCGTAGCCAAATGCACGATCCTGCATAGCAAGGCCTCCCGACCCACTCATCCAACAGCCGGCACGGCCCGCCGTGACGAAGTTGCCAGGAAGCTGCGAGCTACGACTGCGAGGCGGCGGGAACTGCGTCGCCGTCGGGCGTCTCGTCCGCGGCGGGCTCGGTGCCGTCGCTCGCGTCGGCCTCGATCGCTTCCGGCTCTGCCGCTTCGGCCTCGACCGGGGCCTCGGCGGCGTCCGGAGCGACCTCTGCGAGGACCTCGGGCTCGTCGGCCGCGAGGAGCGTTGCGTCGACGGTCTCCGGCAGCGCAGCGCCGTGGCCGTACCGCTTCTCGCGGACGCGCGCCTTCTTGCCGACCCGCTCGCGGAGGTAGTACAGCTTCGCGCGGTTCACGTCGCCGATCGCCATGACCTCGATCTTCTCGATCTTCGGCGAGTGCAGGGGGAACGTGCGCTCCACGCCGACTCCGAAGGACTGCTTGCGCACCGTGAACGTCTCGCGGACGCCCGAGCCCTGCCGCTTCAGCACGATGCCCTCGTAGACCTGGACACGGCGCCGTACGCCTTCGATCACCTGAAAGTGGACGCGAACGGTGTCGCCGGCCTTGAAGCGCGGCACCTTGCGCAGCTGGGCGCGCTCGATGGATTCGATGATGGTGGCCATAAGAGGGAGGCCCGGCGGGCCGGGTCGGAATGGTAGCGAATCGGCGGCCGAAGTCGCGCTCTACCGGTCTACTTGAAGCTGATCCGGTTGAGCGGCCAGTAGACGAAGAAGACCTCGCCGATCAGATTCGCCCGCGGCACGGGCCCCCAAACGCGCGAGTCGCACGACTCCGCACGGTTGTCGCCCATGAAGAAGTAGTCGCCCATGGGGACGATCCAGGTGCGCGGCGGCTCGTGGTCGCGGCGCGACGGCTGGATGTACGGCTCCTTCAGGAGCTTGTTGTTGATGTAGACGATGCCGTCGCGCTCGGCGATGTGGTCGCCCGGCAGACCGATCAGCCGCTTGACGAAGACCTCATGTGCCTGTGACGTCCCACAGACCGGGGTGTCCCCCGGCGTCTTGAACACGATGATCTCGCCCCGCTTCGGGTCACGGAAGTGGTAGATGAAGCGATTCGCGAGCACGCGGTCGCTGAAGTGCGCCTCGCACCCTTGCGCCGGCCGCGCGCAATGGAGCGTTGGCTCCATCGACGACGACGGGATCCGGTACGGATTGACGACCCACGCCTTCAGGGCCAGCACGATCACGATCGCGCCGCCGATCGTGAAGATCCAGTCGAGCGCCACACGGACCTCGCGCCGGACGTTCGGGAACAGGCGGCCCAGCGGATCTCTCATCGCACGTGCTCCCGCCGCCAGCTCTCGATCTTCGCGTGGTCGCCGGAGAGCAGCACGTCCGGGACGCTCCACCCACGGAACTCCGCGGGACGCGTGTAGTGCGGGTACTCGAGAGCACCGTCGAGCTCGACCGAGAAGCTCTCCAGCTCGCCGGAGCCCTCCGCGAGCGCACCCGGCAGGCGGCGCGCGACGGCGTCGAGCACGACCATCGCGGCGAGGTCGCCGTTCGAGAGCACGTACGGGCCGATCGAGATCGAGTCGCTGCAGAGATGCTGGACGATCCGGTCGTCGAAGCCCTCGAAACGCGACGAGAGCAGCGTCAGCTCCTCTTCTTCCGCGAGCTCCTCGACGATCGCCTGCGTGAGCGGGCGGCCCTGGGGGGTCAGCGCGATCACGCGGTGCTTCGGTTGCAGGCCGTACGCGGCCTCGAGCGCAGCGGCGACGACGTCGACGCGCAGCACCATTCCGGCGCCGCCGCCGTACGGCGTGTCGTCGACCTGCCCGGCGCGCAGCGGCGTCGTGTCGCGGTAGTTGAAGAGGCGCAGCTCCAGCTCGCCGCCGAGCACGCCCGCGATCGGCTGCTGCTCGGTCATCCAGGCGTACGCATGAGGGGTGAGAGTGAAGACGTCGATCCGCATCTGTATCGGCTTACTCGGGGTCGGCGAAGCCTACGGAGACGACAATTCGCCCGCCCTCCAGATCCACCTGCCGCACGCAGGCCTCGACGAGCGGCAGCAACACACCCGAGTCCAGCTCGAGCACGTCGTTCGCAGGGTAATCGAGGACGTCCTTCACCTGCCCGAGAACGCGCCCACCCTCCTCCTCCACCGCGAGCCCGACGAGCTGGAAGCTGTAGTACTCGTCCTCCTCGAGCGGCGGCAGCGCCTCACGAGGCACGGTGAGGGTCGTCCCCCGCTCGACGGCGCGGTCGAGCTTGATCACGGGCCGGCCGCCGCTGCCGCGCTTCGACACGACGACCTTGGCAGGCTCGCCGCCGACGAAGAGCGTCGCACCGTTCGCGAACCGCTCGGGGCGGTCACTCGGGCCCTCGACGAAGAAGGAGCCGTCGACACCGTGCGGCCGGCCGACGCGGCCGACGGGGACGAGATCAGGTTCCGACGGCAACTGTCTTGACGTCGTAG
Source organism: Gaiellaceae bacterium (assembly GCA_035257065.1). Classification (GTDB taxonomy): domain Bacteria; phylum Actinomycetota; class Thermoleophilia; order Gaiellales; family Gaiellaceae; genus Palsa-739. Next base: position 4,969 of record DATEXK010000472.1, read on the forward strand.
AGCGCAGCGATCAGCACGGGATCTAGCCGACGATCTCGAGCTGGAGCCTGCGCCCCGCGTTCGGCCCGCCCGCGCGAACGATGGTCCGCAGCGCACGGACGATCCGCCCCTGTCTCCCGATCACCTTGCCGACGTCGTTGTCGGCCACGTGCAGCCGGAAGACGAGCGATCCGTCGTCGCCCTCGACCTGCTCGACCCGCACCGCGTCCGGCTCGTCGACGAGCCCGCGCGCGAGCGCCTCGAGCAACTCGGCCACTATTTGGAGATTCCCTTCGCCTTCAGCAGCCGTGCGACCGGCTCCGTCGGCTGCGCGCCGTTGTTCAACCACGCCTTGACCTTCTCCTCGTCGAACTCGATGAGGGACGGCTCGTGCTGCGGGTTGTAGCGCCCGACGATCTCGATGAACTTGCCGTCGCGCGGTGAGCGCGAATCGGCTGCGACGACGCGGTAGATCGGGTTCTTCTTCGAACCGACCCGCGTGAGCCTCAACTTCACTGCCATTTCGGTTACCTCTTCGCTTTCTTCTTGCGTTTGCTCGCGGACTTGCGTGTTGCACTGGGACGCGGCTTGCCGTTTCCCGGCATCTGCGCCCCCGCCATGCCGGACTGTTGCAGGCCGGGTAGAGAGGGCATCTTGCCTGAGCCCATCGACTTCATCATTTTCGCCATCTGCTTGCGAGCCTCGATCAGCTGGTTCACCTGGGTGACCGTGGTGCCGCTGCCGGACGCGATCCGCTTGCGCCGGGAGCCGTCGATCACGTGCGGCACGCGCCGCTCGTGGGGGGTCATCGAGAGGATGATCGCCTCGACGCGGCCGAGCTCCTTCTCGTTCACCTGGTCGAGCCCCTCGAGCTGCTTGCCGAGGCCGGGGATCAGCTTCAGCACCCCCTGGAGCGGCCCCATCTTGCGCAGCATCTTGTAGCTCGAGAGAAAGTCGTCGAAGCTGAACTCGCCCTGCATCATGCGGCGCTCGAGCTCGTCCTTCTCGTCGTCCTCGACCGCCGCCTCGGCACGCTCGATCAGCGTGAGCACGTCGCCCATGCCGAGGATGCGCGACGCCATACGGTCGGGATGGAACCACTCGAGCGCGTCGAGCTTCTCGCCGACCGAGGCGAGCTTGATCGGCTTGCCGGTGATCGCCTTCACCGAGAGCGCTGCGCCGCCGCGCGCGTCGCCGTCGAGTTTCGTCATGACGACGCCGTCGAAGTCGACGCGCTCCTGGAAGGCCCGGGCGACGTTCACGGCCTCCTGGCCGGTCATCGCGTCGAGCACGAGCAGCACGTTCGTCGGCTTCGCCTCGCGGCGGATCGCGGCGAGCTCCTCCATCAGCGGCTCGTCGATCTGCAGCCGGCCGGCGGTGTCGAGGATCACGACGTCGCGCTGGTCGGCCTTTGCCCCCTCGATGCCGTCACGCACGGCCTTCACCGGGTCGGCGCGCTCCTCCGCGTAGACCGGGACGCCAACCTGCGCGCCGAGCTGGATCAGCTGCTCGATCGCGGCGGGCCGCTGGAGGTCGGCCGCGACGAGAGCCGGGCGCTTCCCCTCCTTCAGGAGCAGCAGCGCGAGCTTGCCGGCGGCGGTCGTCTTGCCCGAGCCCTGAAGGCCCGCGAGCAGGATCGTCGTCGGCGGCCGCGGCGAGAAGGCGAGCTTCGACGAGCCCGAGCCCATGAGGGTCGTCAGCTCGTCGTGGACGATCTTCACGACCTGCTGGCCGGGCGTGATGCTCTTCTGGACGTCCTGGCCGAGCGCGCGCTCGCGAACCTGACCGACGAACTGCTTGACGACGTCGAAGTTGACGTCGGCCTCGAGCAGGGCGAGGCGCACCTCCCGCATCGCGCGCGAGATCGTCTCCTCGTCGAGGGTTCCGCGGCCGCGGAGGTCGCCGAGGGCGCTCTGGAGCTTGTCTGAGAGGGTGTCGAACATCGGGGCCACAAGTGTAGACGCGGCTTTCTTTGCCACGTTCGTCTCGATAGAGCCACACTGTGGGCATGCCTTCTGCCGTCGCCGCCGCGCGGAGGACCGTCACCGTGCTCTTCTGCGACCTCGCCGGGTCGACGGAGCTCGGCGAGCGCCTCGACCCCGAGTCGCTCCGCGCCCTGCTCCAGCGCTGGTACGAGGCGATGCGTACCGCGGTCGAGAGCCACGGCGGCCAGGTCGAGAAGTTCATCGGTGACGCGGTGATGGCGGTGTTCGGCGTGCCGCAGGTGCACGAGGACGACGCCCTGCGCGCCGTGCGGTCAGCCGTCGAGATGCGCGACGCGCTCGGCCTGCTGAACACCGCACTCCTCGCCGAGGGACGGCCGGGCCTTCGGATCCGGATCGGGATCAACACGGGCGAGGTCGTGACCGGCGACGGCACGACGACGCTCGTGACCGGCGACGCCGTCAACACGGCGAAGCGTCTCGAGGAGGCCGCCGCCTCCGACGAGATCCTGATCGGTGCGACGACGCGGCGGCTCGTCGCGAACGCAGCCGAGCTCGAGCCGGCGGAGCCGGTGGCCGCGAAGGGGAAGCGCGATCCGATCGAGGCGTGGCGCGTACTCGAGACGATCGCCGGCGCGGCGCCGTTCGCACGGCGGCTCGACGCACCGCTCGTCGGCCGGAGCAGCGAGCTCGCGTTCCTCCGCACTGCGCTCGACGGAGCCGTCAGCGAGCAGGCATGCCGCCTCGTCACGATCTTCGGCGTTGCGGGCATCGGCAAGTCGCGCCTGGCGGCAGAGCTCCTCGCCGAGGTCTCCGACCATGCGGCGGTGCTCTCCGCCCGCTGCCTCCCCTACGGCAACGGCATCTCCTTCCTACCGCTCGCAGAGCTCGTGCGGTCCGCCGGCGGCGACGAGGCCATCAGGCTTGCCGTCGAAGCAGAGCCGGACGGGGCGCTGATCGTCGAGCGTGTGTGCGGAACGGTCGATTCGGGCTCGACGACCGCGTCGAGCGAGGAGACCTTCTGGGCGATCCGGCGGCTGTTCGAGGCGCTCGCGCGCGAGCAACCGGTCGTGGTTTGCCTCGAAGACGTGCACTGGGCCGAGCCGACGTTCCTCGACCTGATCGAGTACGTCGCGGGCTGGAGCCGCGACTCGCCGATCATGCTGCTCTGCATCGCGCGGCCGGATCTGCTCGACGAGCGGCCGCGCTGGGGCGGGAGCTCGCTCACGCTCGAGCCGCTGACGGAGGCCGAGTCGAGCGCGCTGCTCGAGGAGCTCGCGACCGAGTGGCCGCTGTCGCCCGAGGCACAAGCGGAGATCGTCGTGGCCGCCGAGGGCAACCCGCTCTACGTCGAGCAGATGGTGGCGATGTTCGCCGAAGCAGGGCACGCGACGTTTGCGATCCCACCGACGATCCAGGCGCTCCTCGGCGCCCGGCTCGACCGGCTCGAACCGCTCGAGCGCTCAGTGCTCGAACGCGCGGCCGTCGCAGGCAGGGAATTCTGGCGCGGCGCTGTCTCCGCGCTCTCGCCGGAGAACGAACGGTCGGCCGTCGGGACGACGTTGCTGTCGCTCGTGCGGAAGGAGCTCGTGCGGCCCGAGCCGTCGGCCGTCGTCGGTGACGACGGCTTTCGCTTCCGGCACGCACTGATCCGTGACGCCGCGTACGCCGAGATTCCCAAGCGCCTGCGCGCGGACCTGCACGAGCAGTTCGCAACGTGGCTTGCCGATGCAGCGGCGGAGGACGAGCTCGTCGGCTACCACCTCGAGCAGGCGAGCCGGTGCCGCGCCGATCTCGGCGACCCCGATCCCGCAACGGCCGAGCGTGCGGCGGGCCTGCTGGCGGCCGCCGGGCAGCGGGCGTTCGAGCGCGACGACATGCCTGCTGCGCGGAACCTCATCGAGCGCGCGCTTGCGCTTAGCGATCTCGGCGACTTGCGGGCCGAGCTCA
>DATEXK010000473.1:0-14216 GCA_035257065.1 Gaiellaceae bacterium
CATGTTCGGCTGGGCCGCGATCGCGACCTGATTCGCTGCGCCAGCACGGAGCGACGCTAGAAGGAGGGTCCAGCACGCATGAGGTCTGCAGAGCGAAACCCGATCGGACGCCTTGCGATCGTCGTCGGAGTCCTCGCAATCGTGTTCGCCGTCACCGTTCCCGGCGCGCTCGGGCGCAGCACGGCGGGCGGGCCCGTCACGAACTATCTGACGTACGTCGGCGGCAAGGCCGGCAAGGCCAACCCGAAACTCTCGCCGGTCGTGATCGGCGTGCTCAACACCCAGGGCGGCCAGGTCCTCATCGGGCCCAACTGGACGAAGGGCGCCGAGCTCGCGGCGAAGTACGTCAACACGTATCTCGGCGGCGTGCAGGGCCACCCGCTCGTGCTCAGCGAGTGCTTCACCACCTCGGCTGAGGAGGACGGGACGAAGTGCGGCCAGAAGTTCGCGAACGACAAGCGCATCTCCGTGATCGCGATGGGCGCGGTCGCGGTCGGCAACCAGTCGTTCTACGCTGCTCTCGGCGGCAAGAAGCCGATCGTGAGCGGCGTGGCGCTCTTGCCCGTCGACGCGACGCAGAAGAACGAGTTCGCCCTCTTCGGGACGAACGACTCGGTGCTCGGGCCGTGGGGCACGTTCGCGAAGACGCAGCTCCACGCAAAGACCGCGGCCGTCATCTACCCGCAGGTTCCGGGGATCGACGTCGGCGCCAAGGTCGAGAAGACGAGCCTCGAGGATGCCGGGATCACGACGAAGCTCGTCGGCTTCGACCCGAATGCCACCGACCTGACCGGGCCGCTCACTGCGGCGGGCGCTCAGACGGCGGACATCGTCGTTCCGCAGAGCAACGCGGCCGGCTGCGTCAACGTTGCGAAGACGCTGCAGCAGCTCGGCGTGCCGGGCTCGAAGGTCGTCTCGAATCCGCTCTGCCTGAGCGGCGACGTGGTGGCGGGCCTCGGCGGCGACCTGGCGCCGTGGATCTACGGCATCGCGTCGACGCTTCCGGGCGACAAGACCGACAAGGCGGCCGTTCCCTACAACAAGGCGATGGCGCAACTGGGCCAGGCGAAGCTCGCCGGTGACGCGTGGGTCATCGTCTCCTGGGGCGAGATCCTCACGATCGTCAAGCAGATGAACAAGCTCGGCGTCGCGAACAGCACGGCGGCAAAGCTGACCACGGCCATCCGCGGGTTCAAGGGGCCGCAGGCGCTCGGTGCGCCGAGCCTCGACTGCGGCAAATACAAGACCGAGCCGGCCGCGTGCAACGACCAGACGCAGTTCTTCCAGTACCAGGGGAAAGGCGTCTTCAAGCGCCTCACCAGCTGGTTGAGACCGCCCGCCAACTTCACGCCCGAGGGCTAGCGGCTCTAGCCGTCTCCCCAGGGGCCGGGCCGCGGACCTTCTTCCCGCGGCCCGGCCCCTACGACGCACGCTTCTGCAGGCATGGACTGGACCCAACTCCTCCTCTTCGCGCTCCTCGGCCTCGGGTCGGGATCGCTCATCGCCGGTATCTCGATGGGCGTCGTCCTCACGTATCGCGGCTCCGGCATCATCAACCTCGCGACCGGGGCGGTCGCGATGCTCGGCGGCTACTCGTACTGGTCGCTGAGAGCCGGGATCTACGGCTGGCATGTGCCGACAGCGGCGGCGCTGGTCCTGACGCTCTTCATCCTGGTCGCGCTCGGCGTCTTGATCGAGTTCATCGCCTTCAGGCCGCTGCGGACCTCATCGCCGCTCGCGAAGCTCGCCGCCTCGCTCGGCGTGCTGCTCGTCGCGCAAGCTTCGGTCTCGCTCGCGTTCGGGATCCAGACGAAGCCGCAGCCGCCCGTGCTGCCCCGCACCGTCGTCACCCTGCTCGGCGCGACCGTGCCGATCGACCGGCTGATCTTGCCGGGGATCGTCCTCGGAGCCACGCTCGCGCTTTCCGTTCTCTTCCGGGTCACCCGCTTCGGGCTCGCCACGCGCGCGGCGTCGGAGAACGAAGTGGGCGCGATGCTCCTGGGCCTCTCGCCGAATCAACTCGCGCTGGCCAACACGATCCTGGCCACCGTCGTCGCGGGTGGCCTCGGCGTCCTCGCAGCGTCGATCACCCAGCTCGACTCGACCTCGCTGCCCCTTCAGGTCGTACCGGCGCTCACCGCGGCGCTCTTCGCCCGCTTCACGTCGCTCTGGATCGCGACCCTGGTCGGCCTCGCGATCGGGATGCTCGAGAACATCCTCTACTACCTCCAGACCTTCAGCTGGTTCCCGACCGACCACGGTGTCGCGATGCCGGGCGTGCAACCGCTGCTCGTCTTCGGGCTGATGGTCGTCGCGATGTTCGTACGCGGGACGAACCTGCCGAATCGCGGTGAGCTCGTCGAGCAGCGGCTGCCGCTTGCGCCGCGCGCGCAGCGACTGTGGCAGATGTCGAGCGCCGCCACCGCGATCGCCGTCGTCGCCCTGATCGTCCTCCCGTACGACTTCCGTCAGGCGCTGATCACGTCGCTGCTCGCGACCATCATGTGCCTGTCGCTCGTCGTGATCACCGGCTTCGTCGGGCAGATCTCGGTCGTCCAGCTCGCGCTCGCCGGTGTCTCCGGCTTCATCCTCTCGCACCTCGCAACCGACCACGGCGTCGGGTTCCCGTGGGCGATGCTGATCGGCGCTTGCGGCGCGACGGTGTGCGGGCTCGTCGTGGCCGTGTCGGCGCTGCGCGTTCGCGGCGTCAGCCTCGCCGTCGTCACGCTCGCGGCGGCCGTCGCGATCGAGCAGTTCGTCTTCTTGAGCACAACGTGGGGAGGCGGCAGCTCGAGCTCGCCGGTGCCCGAGCCCAAGCTGTTCGGCCTCGACCTCGGCCCGTACGGGCCCTTCAAGGGTCTCGACGACAAGCTCCCGAGCCCGGTGTTCGGCTTCTTCGTCGTCGGGGTCACGCTCGCGCTCGGCCTGCTCGTCGCGAACCTGCGCCGCTCGAATCTCGGGCAGCGCATGCTCGCGGTCCGTTCGAATGAGCGCGCAGCCGCAGCCGCCGGCATCAACGTGCGCAACGTGAAGCTCGCGGCATTCGCGATCAGCTCGTTCATCGCGGGGATCGGCGGGTCGCTGTACGGCTACAACTTCAGCTCGGTCACAGTGACGCGCTTCTCGGCGCTCACCGCGCTGAGCCTGATCGCCTTCGCGTACGTGGGCGGCATCACGATGGTCTCGGGCGCGATCTTCGCGGGGCTGATCTCCGTCGAGGCGCTGTTCCCGTACGCCCTCGAGAAGTGGTTCGGGATCTCCGGCAACTGGGCGCTGCTGTTCGGCGGCCTGGCGCTGATCGTGACGCTCTTCCAGAACCCCGACGGTGTCGCCGGCGCGACGTATCGAAAACGCCAGCTGAAGAAGAAGCAGCAGGGGCTACAGGGGCCACGCCGTGGTGTGCTCGCGACCATGCTGGCAACCATGGGAAAGGAGCTCTGATGCACCGGATCCTGACGACGCACGTCGGCAGCCTCGCCCGCCCGCGCGAGCTCTTCCCGTTCCTCGGCGCGATCGATCGCGGAGAGCCGTACGACGAGGCTGCATACGAGCAGGTGCTCGTCGACGCGGTCTCGGACGTCGTTCGCCGCCAGGTGGAGGCAGGGATCGACGTCATCGACGACGGCGAGATGGGCAAGCCGAACTGGATCACGTATCTCTACGAACGCGTGAGCGGCCTCGAAGCTCGTCGCGTCGAGGGCGGCGGCAGGCTGCCACCGAGCCGAGACCGTGAGGCGTTCCCCGAGTTCTACGCACAACACGACGCGGGACTCGCTCGCGATCTCGTCGACCTCGTCGGAACGGCGGAGGCCGAGGCGGGAAGCAACAACAAAGGCAAGGTCTGGGTCTGCACCGGTCCGATCGTGTACGACGGCGCCGCCCTGCACCGTGACGTCGCACACTTCAGGCGCGCGCTCGCCGGCGTAGAGGCGACGGACGCCTTCATGCCGGTGGTTGCTCCGGCGAGCGTCTACTGGCTGCAGAACGAGTACTACCCGAGCGACGAGGAGTTCGTCTTCGCGATCGCCGACGCGCTGCACCACGAGTACAAGGCGATCGTCGACGCCGGCTTCCTGCTCCAGGTCGACGACGCCGTGCTCATGCACGAGTACGACTCGATCCTGGCGCTCGGCGGCACGGTCGAGGACTACCGACGGTGGGCCGAGCTCCGAGTGGAGGCGCTCAACCATGCGCTCGCCGGCATTCCCGAGGAGCGCATCCGCTATCACGTCTGCTTCGGCAGCTGGCACGGCCCGCACGCCTTCGATCCGCCGCTCGCCGACGTGATCGACCTCGTCCTGAAGGTGAACGCGCGCTACTACCTGATGGAGCAGGCAAATCCGCGGCACGAGCATGAGTGGAGGATCTGGGAGGACGTGAAGCTGCCCGAGGAGAAGGTGCTCGTGCCGGGAGTCGTCACGCACCACACGAACGTCGTCGAGCATCCCGACCTCGTCGCCGAACGGCTCGTCCGGCTCGCGAAGATCGTCGGCGCCGAGCGCGTGATGGGCGGAACGGATTGCGGCTTCGCTCAGGGCGCCTTCCTGCGGAGGGTGCACCCGACCATTCAGTGGGCGAAGCTCGAAGCGCTCGCCGAAGGTGCGCGCCGTGCCAGCGAGCGCCTCGGAGCCACGGGGTGACGGCCGCGGCGCTTCTTGACAGTGTGACCGCGACGCCCATAGGTTGCGGGACTCGCTCGACGGTATTGCCCATGGCGTGGCGTGAGCAATGCCTCCCTCTGCGACCGCGACCTGCATCGGATGACGCTGCTGATCGATACGGCGAAAGTCCCGGCCGGAGACCGGCTGGACTTCTGGCTGGAGTCGTCGTTCGACGCGTACCTGCCGGTGCAGGTGCAGAGCGTCGCGAAGGACGAGTTCGGCGCCCGGATGTGGGGCTACGATCTGGCGCCGCTCAGCCTCTTCCGGATCTCGGCGGCGGCGAACACCATGAGTCGAACGTCGCGGGCGATCCAGGCGTGCGACCCGGAGTGCCTGCATCTGACGGTGGTCCTGCGCGGGCAGCTGAACGCGGCACAGGACGGACGGACGGGAATCGCCCGGGCCGGCGACCTGATCAGCTACGAGACGTCTCGCCCGGTCGTCTGCCGCGCCGACCAGCCCTTCGAGTCACTCGTCGTCCGGGTGCCCCGCGAGGCGCTCGGCCATCAGGCTGCCCAGATCAGCAATCACACCGCCCTGCGGATTCCCGGCAACGAGGGGCTGCCACGGGCTGCCGTCGCGTTCCTGCGCGGGCTCGCCGGCGGTCTGGAGGACGGGACGATCAAGCGGGATGACGCTCCGAACGCCGTCAACTGCGTGCTCGACCTCGTTCGCGGTCTCTTCGCCGGCTTGGCCGATCCGCGCGAACCGAAGCGGCCGCGGTCCCGTGCGGAGATCCTCCTCAACGTCCAGGCCTTCATCGAGGCCCGGCTTGCCGACCCCGATCTCGATCCTGAAGAGATCGCCCGCGCAAACTTCGTTTCCACGCGGTACCTGCACAAGCTGTTCGCGTCCGAGGGAACGAGCGTGTGCCAGTGGATCCGCGCGTCGCGGCTCGAGCGCTGCCGGCGCGACCTGCTCGATCCGGCGTTCTCCCACCAGACGATCCTGGCGATCGCCACTCGTTGGGGCCTGCCCGGCCCGCAGCATTTCAGCCGGCTCTTCCGGGCCGCCTACGGCTGCTCGCCCAGCGAGCTCCGGCGCGAGGCCGCTCCGGCGCTCGCCTCAGCGGGTTCCTGAGCCCGCGACCGCCGGAGGACGCGCGCGGTGACGGCCGTCCTGAAGTCGGCCGGAGTCTCGGTGAGCTTCGGCGGCGTCCGCGCGGTCGTCGACGTCGACCTCGAGGTGCAGACCGGGCAGCTCGTCGGTCTGATCGGGCCGAACGGCGCCGGGAAGACGACGTTCATCGACGCGATCAGCGGCTTCGTCCGCGCCAAGGGCAGGGTCGAGATCGACGGCGAGGAGCTGACCGGCCTCGGCCCGCACCGGCGCGCGCAGCGCGGGCTCGTCCGGACCTGGCAGTCGATCGAGCTGTTCGACGACCTGACGGTCGGCGAGAACCTGCTCGTCGCCGCGCACAAGCCGTCCCTCCGGCGGACGCTTCGGGAACTGGTCTCGCCTCCGGCAGCCGGGCTGGAGGAGATCCTTCCGGCGCTCGAGCTGCTCGGGCTCGAAGCGACCGTGGACGAGCTGCCCGGTGATCTCTCGCAGGGACAGCGGAAGCTCGTCGGGATCGCGAGGGCGCTCGTCGCGAGACCGCGGCTCCTCTGCCTCGACGAGCCGGCCGCCGGCCTCGACACACACGAGAGCGAGGAGTTGGGCCGGCGCCTGCGCAAGCTCGTCGACGGCGGCCAGTCGATGCTGCTCGTCGACCACGACATGGGCCTCGTGCTCGGGATCTGCGACAGGATCGTCGTGCTCGAGTTCGGCGAGGTGATCGCGCGCGGCGCACCCGACGCTGTTCGACGCGACGAGCGCGTCATCTCGGCGTACCTGGGCGGTGCGGCAGCCGAGCTCGCACGCGGGGCGCTCGATTCGGCCGCAGATGCGCGCACCGAAAACGCGGATGAGCGAGATCGTGGCTGACGCTGTCCTGGCGCTCGAGGGCTTGACCGCGGGCTACGACGGCGCTGCGGTGATTCGCGACGTCGAGCTCGAGGTTGCCGCCGGCGAGGTCGTCGCCCTGCTCGGTCCGAACGGGGCGGGCAAGACGACGACGCTGCGGGCTGTCTCGGGACTCGTGAAGCCGCTCGCCGGACGCGTCCTCTTCTCCGGCGCCGATCTCGCAGGCAGCTCGCCGAGCGCGCGGGCGCGCGCCGGGATCGCGCACGTGTCCGAAGGCCGTGGGCTCTTCTTCGGGCTCACCGTCGCCGAGCACTTCCGGCTCGTGCACCGCGGCGAGCGTCTCGACGAGGACGTCGCATACGAATACTTCCCGAAGCTGCGGGAGTTGCAGCGACGTCGGGCAGGGCTTCTCTCCGGAGGCGAGCAACAGATGCTCGCGGTCGCTCGCGCGCTCGCGCGCCGGCCCAAGCTCCTGCTCCTCGACGAGCTGAGCCTCGGGCTCGCGCCGGTGATCGTCGAGTGGCTGTTGCCGCTCGTGCAGCAGTTCGCGCAGGAGCACAGCTGCGGGGTGCTGCTCGTCGAGCAGCACGTACACCTGGCGCTCGAGGTCGCCGACCGCGGCTACGTCCTTTCGCACGGCGAGATCGCAGCGCACGACGAGGCCGCGCGCCTGCGCGGCGACCGGCAGCTGTTGATCGCGAGCTACCTCGGCGAGCAGACCACCGCCGCAACCGACCCTGCTGGGGAAAAGGAGACATCGACGTGATTCATCACAGTCTGGAAGACGTGCTCGCAGCCGCGGCGAATCCGGTGGAGCTGCTGCGCAACTCGCAGGCCGGGCCGAATGTCTACCCCGGCGTTCCGGCCGAGTTCACCAACTGGCGGGAGGAGCAGCAGGCGTGGCAAAGCACGTGCGTGCTCTTCAACCAGTCGTACCACATGGCAGATCTGGCGGTGGAAGGCCCGGACGCGCTCGCGCTGCTCTCGCACCTTGGCGTCAACAGCTTCTCGGGCTTCGTCACGGACAAGGCGAAGCATTTCGTTCCGTGCACGCCGGAGGGCTACGTGATCGGCGACGTGATTCTCTTCGCGCTCGCCGAGAGCTCGTACAACCTCGTCGGTCGCGCACCCGCGTTGAACTGGATCACCTATCACGCCGAGACCGGCGGCTTCGACGTGGAGGTCAAGCTCGACCAGCGCACGGCAATGCGGAGCGATGGGCGCCGCAAGTCGTATCGCTTGCAGGTGCAGGGGCCGAACGCGATGCAGGTGATCGAGAAAGTGCTCGGCGGTCCACCGCCCGAGTTGAAGTTCTTCAACATGACCGCGATCGAGATCGCCGGAAGGCCCGTGCGTGCGCTCCGGCACGGGATGGCCGGCCAGCCCGGCTGGGAGCTCTTCGGCCCGTGGGACGACGGGGAGGCGGTGCGCGAGGCGATCGTCACCGCGGGCGAGGAGTTCGGGCTGCGCCAGGTCGGCGGGCGCGCGTACTCGTCGAACACGCTCGAGTCGGGCTGGATCCCGTCGCCGCTGCCGGCTGTGTATTCGGGTGACAGCCTGAAGCCGTACCGCGAGTGGCTGCCGGCGACCGGCTACGAGGCACGTGCGTCCATCGGCGGGAGCTTCGTCTCCGGCCGGATCGAGGACTACTACTTCACGCCCTGGGACCTCGGCTACGGGAGCTACGTCAAGTTCGACCACGACTTCATCGGACGCGACGCGCTCGAGCGGATGGCCGACAGCGAGCATCGGACCAAGGTCACGCTCGCGCTCGACGACGACGACGTGACGCAGACCATCGGGACGATGTTCCGCAAGAGCGGCCGCGCGAAGTTCGTCGACTGGCCTTCTGCGGTCTACTCGATGCATCCGTTCGACAAGGTCACCGTCGGCGGCGACGTCGTCGGCGTCTCGACCTGGGTCGGCTACAGCGCGAACGAGGGGCGGATGCTCACACTTGCCGTTCTCGACGCCGAGCATGCCGAGCCCGGAACCGAGGTGACGTTCGTGTGGGGCGAGGAAGGAGGCGGCACCAGCAAGCCGACCGTGGAGCCGCACGAGCAGGTCGAGATCCGCGCGATCGTCAGTCCCGTCCCGTACGTCGAGACGGTGCGAAGGGAGTACGCGCCGCCCGGCGGCTGGCGCACCGCGCAGTGAAGATCTACGCGGTCGACATGTCCGTCTGAGCGGCCGCTCCCGCGAGAGGTGGCTTGCCGAGGATCAGGTCGGCGGCCTTCTCGGCGATCATCATCGTCGGTGCGTGCGTGTTCGCGCGCGTCACCGTCGGCATCACCGACGCGTCCACGACGCGTAGCCCCTCGACGCCGAGAACCCGCAGCTCCGAGTCGACGACGTCGCCCATCGCGCAGGTCGACGTCGGGTGATAGACGGGCTGGCAGACGCGGCGCGCCCACGCGAGGATGTCCGCGTCGGAGTCCGACGCAGGAACGCTGAACGGCGCCTTCGTGACCGCCTGCAGCGCCGGCTGGCCGGCGACCTCGAGCGCGAGCCGGGCTCCGGCGACCATGGTCGCGCGGTCCTCCTCTGTCGTGAGGAAGTTGGAGAGCACGCGCGGCTTGGAGTCCGCCATCGGCGTGCGCAGCATCACCTTGCCCCGTGCGACCGGCTTCACGAGCACGGGCCCGAAGACGAAACCGTGATCGTGCGGCGCGGTGAGGCCCTCGTCGTAGAAGAGCGACGGCGAGAAGTGGAACTCGACGTCCGGCGCCGGCAGGTCGGGCCGCGAACGGAAGAAGCCGCCGGCCTCGGGGAGGTTCGACGTGAGTGGGCCGCGGCCCTCGCCGTGCAGGAGCTCGAAGTTCTCCGGCGTGAAGATCCCGAACAGCGCCGGCGCCGAGCTGAGGTAGTTGAGGTTCGCCATCGCGTGGTCCTGGAGGTTGCGACCGACGGGCAACTGCTCGCGTACCGCGATTCCGAACGGCGCGAGCTCCTCCTCGAGCCCGATCCCTGAGAGCATCAGCAGCACGGGCGACTGGTACGCGCCCGCGGAGATGATCACCTCGCGCTCGGCGCGGATCGTCTCCCGGACGCCGTTGCGGACGACCTCGACGCCGACCGCGCGGTTGCCCTCGAAGACGATCCGCTCCGCATAGGAGCAGTCCTTCACCTCGAGGTTGGGCCGGCCGGTGGCCGGGTGGAGGTACGCGTAGGCGGTGCTGCAGCGGAAACCGCCGCGCTGCGTCACCTGGAAGCGGCCGACGCCGTCCTGGCGCTCGCCGTTCAGGTCCGGGTTCGCCGGGTGGCCGGCCTGAATCGCCGCCTCGAGCATGATGTCGACCAGCGGGTGCAGCGAGCGGCTCTCGGAGACGGTCTGCGGGCCGCCGACGCCGTGATAGTCGTTCGCGCCGCGCTCGTTGTCCTCGCCGCGCTTGAAGTACGGCAGCACCTCGTCGTAGCTCCAGCCGTCACAACCTCCGGCCGCCCAGTCGTCGTAGTCGAGCCGGTTGCCGCGCAGGTAGATCATCGCGTTGATCGAGCTGCAGCCGCCGATCATGCGGCCGCGCGGCAGGTACAGCCGGCGCCGGTCGAGCCCGGGCTCCTCCTCGCCGAGCAAGTCCCAGTCGAGCCCCGACTTGAACATGATCGGGAACATGGCCGGAACGTGGATCTCGGGTGCCGTGTCCGGGCCGCCCGCCTCGAGCAGGAGGACGCTCACGTCCGGGTCCTCGCTCAGCCGCGCCGCGAGCACGCAGCCCGCCGAGCCAGCTCCCACGATCACGTAGTCCGCCATACGCTCCCCTTCGTCGAGATTGCCCGAGTTAGCCTAGAACGACCGGCGTTCCGATGCGAGAGCCTCTGCCAGGCTGTGTCGTCCTCGTACGTAGGCCGACAACGGGTTTACAGGTCTGCGACGGAAACGCCTAGGTGCCGCTCGCCGCCCGGAGCACCGCGTGCAGGCCCTCCAGCTGACGCTCGACCGAACCGCAGACTTCCTCGCACAGCCGGTAGACGGCGTCGTCGACGACCCGGTAGTGCGTGAGGTTGCCTTCCTTGCGGCGGGCGATGATCCCCGAGTCGACGAGCACCCCGAGGTGCTTGGAGACGTTTTGCTTCGTCGAGCCGACGGCGTCGGTCAGCTCCTGCACGGTGGCTTCGCCGAGCCGGAGGCGGTCGAGGAGCTTGATGCGCGTGGGATCCGCCAGCACGTGAAAGCGGCGGGCGATCAGCTCGACGATCTCGTCTGGGAGTGGGTGCTGGAGCGCCATCGGCTTCGACGGTAGCCAACGGGGAGGCTGACGTGCAGCCTCCCCGCCGGAGAACTAGGCGGCCAGGTGCGGCCGGTGGATGTGGAAGTGCACGGCGCCGGCGGTCCAAAGACCTGCGCCGGAGAGCAGGAGGAGCAGGACTCCCGGCACCATGAAGAACCAGGCGAACAGGTTGAACGAGGGCAGGCTGTTGACCTGCTTGAAGTCGCTCACATTCCCCTGCATCGTCGTGACGAGCGGCTTGTAGTGCGCAAGGCCTGCGGGGACCTGCGTGGCGATCGGCACCGCCTGCTTCATCATGCCGACGAGCCCGGTGAAGTCCTTGGCTGCCGCGGGCGGGATCTTGATCCCGGCCGTCTGCATGCCTTGCAGATAGTTCTGGAACTTCGTCGCGTTCGCGTTCGTGAAAACGGGCGTGATCTGCCCGAGCGGCGTGAACACGTTGAAGTAGTAGTCCGCGGTCTGCTGAACCTGGTCCGGGGCCATGATCGGCTGGAAGTCGCCCATCATCCGCTCACCTGCGGCCGCCTTGCCCGGCAGTCCCATTGCGAGCGGCGCGACGATCAGCGCGATACCGATCACGAGCACGCCCCACCACAGTGCCTTGCGATTCATCTCAAACCTCCATGTGATGTCTGGCTCACGCTCGCCCGAAGGCACCCGGCCGGACATCCGCAGCGCCCCGGATCGTGCACGCACAAACTACGTACGCGTGCGCTTGGATAGTTGATTTGCGGTGTTACAACCTCACGATCGCGTAGTTTCTTCTGACGCGTCCGAGGCCGCTCGGACGGACACTCCTGGCGAACAGGAGGTACGTCGATGCTCGATGAGCAGCACGTCGCAATGCCAGCGGCCCTGGACGAAGAGGACGTCCGCCGCATCGTTCAGTCGGAGCTCGAGCGCGCCGGTCGGGATGACGGCGCGACGAAGAAGGCCGCCTTCATCGCCTCGAAGGGGACCCTCGATTGGGCCTACCCGCCGTTGATCCTCGCCACGACGGCAGCCGCGTCCGGCATGGACGCGTCGATCTTCTTCACGTTCTACGGGCTCAACATCATCCACAAGGATTTCGAGCGGCTCCTGAAGGTCTCGCCGCTGGGGAACCCCGCGATGCCCATGCCGGTGACGATGCCGAACTTCGTGCTCGGATTGCCGGGGATGGGGCCGATGGCGACCCAGATGATGAAGGCGAAGTTCCGGGGCAAGCACGTCGCCGGAATCGGTGAGTTGCTGGAGTCGGCGCAGGACCTCGGCGTTCGGATGATCGCGTGCCAGATGACCATGGACGTCTTCGGCTATGCCGCGGACGACTTTCTCGACGGCGTCGAGTTCGCCGGCGCGGCGGCGTTCCTCGCAGAAGCGCGCCAGGCGCACGTGACCCTCTTCATCTAGGAGACGAGATGACTCAGATCCAGATCCAGGTCCAGGAAGACCAAACGCTCGATGCGCGCGGCCTGCTCTGTCCGATGCCGATCGTCAAGACGGCGAAGGCCATGAAGACGCTCGAGCCCGGCCAGGTGCTGAAGCTCATGTCCACGGACCGCGGCTCGGTCGCCGACGTTCCGGCATGGGCCGAGGGAACCGGCAACGAAGTACTCGATTCGCACCAAGAGGGCGACACCTTCGTCTTCCTCGTGCGCAAGGGAAAGGTGGCGTAGGACGATGTCCGACCACGAGAAGCTCGTCGTAATGGTCACGCACGGACCGGATGAGCCGGAACTCGCGACCATCCCGTTCGCAATGGCAGGCGCTGCAGTCGCCTCGGATGTCGAGGTGGTCATGGGCTTCCAGGGGAATGGGTGCCTGCTCGTCAAGAAGGGCGTCGCCGAGACCGTCACTGCACCCGAGTTTGCCCCGCTCGGCGGCCTGCTCGAGTCGATCCGCGAGCTCGGCGGCCAGCTGCTCGTGTGCTCGCCGTGCGTCAAGAGCCGGGGACTCTCGGAGGACGACCTCGTCGAAGGCGCCGAGATCGTCGCTGCGGCGCGCTTCGTCGCCGAGATCACCTCCGCCACCACCACGCTCGTCTACTGAAGGAGACAAACATGACTGCCATCCTGAGCGAGACCGATCTCAGTGGGTTGGTCGCCGCGAAGATCGTCGACGCGCGCGGCGCAGCCTGCCCAGGCCCGCTGCTCGAGGCCAAGAAGGCGATGCCCGGCGTCGCCGTCGGTGAGGTGCTCGAGCTCTGGTCGAGTGATTCGCAGACCAAGAACGACATCCAGGCCTGGACCGGCAAGGTCGGCCACGGATTCCTCGGCGTTGCCGCCGCGGACGGCTACGAACGCGTCTTCATCCGCCGGGCGAAGTGACGGCGACGCTCGAGACTGAGCCCGTCCCGGTACGCCGAGACGGGCCGCGCGTTCTCGTCTTCTCGACGAACGCAATCTCCGATCCGGGCATTGACCTGGCGGGGAGCTCGCACATGCACTACTCGCCCGAGGTCGTCGTGATCAGCATGCCCTGCACGAGCGGCATCAAGCCGAGCTGGATCCTGTACGCGCTCGCGCAGGGCTTCGACGGCGTCTTCATCGCCTCGGACGGCGACGAGTGCGCGTATCTGTCGGACTGCAGCGCGCGGTCGTCGCGGATCGTCGGCGACGCGCAGGCGCTCCTGCAGGAACACGGCATCGACGCCCGCCGGCTCAAGCTCGCAGCAATCTGCTCGGTCTGCGCAGCCCCGTACACGAAGCACGTGCGCGAGTTCACCCAGGCGCTCGCGGAGCTGGAGGCATAGATGCACTTCGACGCCCTCGTCGTCGGCAGTGGAATCGGCGGGATGGAGTCGGCGCTGAAGCTCGGCGACATGG
Source organism: Gaiellaceae bacterium (assembly GCA_035257065.1). GTDB lineage: Bacteria > Actinomycetota > Thermoleophilia > Gaiellales > Gaiellaceae > Palsa-739. The sequence continues at coordinate 13,603 of DATEXK010000473.1, forward strand.
GCTACAAGGTGCTCGTCGTCGAGAAGGAGCCGAGTGTCGGCGGCAAGATGATCCTCCTCAGCAAGGTATTCCCGACGCTCGACTGTGCGAGCTGCATCTCGACGCCGAAGATGGCCGCGACGGTGCACCACCCGAATGTGACCGTCTTCACCGGCTCGGAGGTCGGTGAGATCGCGCACAGCCGCGACGGCGCCTTCCATGCCACCGTTCATCGCAAGCCGCGGTTTGTCGACGAGTCGCTCTGCACCGGCTGCCGTCAGTGCGAGCTTGCCTGCACCGTTGCCGTGCCGGACCAGTTCAACGGCGACATGGTCTCGCGCCGCGCCGCGTACATCGCCTTCCCGCAGGCGGTGCCGCAGAAGGCGCTCATCGAGCGTGCCGGCACCTCTCCGTGCACATTTGCTTGCCCGGCGGGCATCAAGGCGCACGGCTACGTCTCGCTGGTGCGCAGCGGCGAATACGAGAAGGCATTCGACCTCGTGCTCGAGGCGACGCCGCTTGTCGGCAGTCTCGGCCGTGCCTGCTACGCCCCTTGCGAAGCGGGTTGCACGCGCAGCAGCCTCGAAGGGTCGGTGCCGATCCGGCGGCTGAAGCGCTTCGTCGCCGACACGCAC
>DATEXK010000474.1:0-6474 GCA_035257065.1 Gaiellaceae bacterium
ACCGTATTGGCCGTCGAGCTTGCCCGGGGCATAGCCCAGCTGGCTCAGCATCTGCTGGACCTGGAGCACCGCGGGACCCGCCATCGACGGGCTCGTCACGTGCAGATCCTTCGGCTGCAGTGCCGGTTGAACAGCGGGCGCTGCCGGCTGCGGATGTGTCGCGTGAACATCGGTAGTCACGAGTGGCTCCTTTCGCTCGACGCTCGGAGTATGAAGATCGCTTCCACTCATGTGGAGGGCTCCGGCGCGGGTGGATTGGGACCGGGGACACTTGTGGTCGGGACGCCGACGGACTTTTCGGCGCTCGAGAGCATGACCTTGACGAAACGCTCGCTGAAGCCGCCCAGGAACGCAGCGACGACGAACGTCGCGAACTCCTTGCCTGCCGTGACCTGGAGCAGGCTGCTCTGGAGCAGGAAGTACAGCGCGAGGCCGAAGATCGCTCCGACCGGGGGGCGGTAGGCGCCGAGGAAGAAGAGCGCCCGGCGTCCGACCTCCGGATCGAGCTCGAACTTCGCCGGAGCGGCCATCCTGGAGAGGACGCTGACGAACGCGCCCAGCGTCCCGGCGGTGAGACACGCGAAGAACGCCTGCGTGCCGGCCTGGTGAAGATGGAGCTCGCCGAAGATCCAGAGCCCGATGCCTGCGAGCACGGCGACCGGCAGCATGGCCGCAATGCCTGCGAGCAGGCCCGAGACGTAGACCATTCGGGCGACCTTGTCGGCCGCGTTCGCGTAGCACTCCCGCGCCGCGTGCAGCCCGCGTGTCGCGCAGCCGACGAACTCGTCGACCTCGGCCGGCGAGGGTCGGCCGCCGGTCCGCTCGAGAAACGCGAGCACGCTGCTTTCGACCTCGTAGATCGAGCGAAGCGCGATCCGCTTCGGCGACCCGCGCAAGATCTCCTCCGACCGGATCGCGAACTCGTCGCACTCGTGCAGCAGGAGATCGAGCTTCTGCGCGCTGCGCGGCATCAGCCAGTTGCTGAGGCGGTGGAGGCGGATGCGCTGCTCGCCGAGGACACGGTCCTTCAGCGTCCGCCGCTTCTCGGTCACCGCCACTGCCGACGGCCTGCGCACGCACCAGTACGCATCGAGGATCGGACCTTCGACCTTCTGGAACTTCTGCAACGCGTCGTCGTACTCCTTGCCGAGCTCTGCGACCCGTGCGGGTTCGGTGCCGTCGGCGAGTGCGCGCTCCCATGCGTAGTGCGCGCGAACGAGATCCGCGAAGAAGGGGCCTCCGACGACCTCCGTCGGTGTTGCTCCGGCTGCTGCGTCGGTCGAGGGATCGAGCCGTGCGGGGGACGCGGGCCGTGTCGTCGTGACCGGGCTCTCGAGTGTCGCCGTCATCGCGAGACTCCGGCGAGCTGCGGCTTCTGCAGGCCGAGCCCCTTGACGCCTCCGCCGCGGAAGACGCCGTCTGCTTCCTCGATCCACTCCATTGCGACCAGCTCCTTTGCGTCGGTGGTGCCAGAGGCCGCAGGGTTCTCTGAACGACAGTCGCTAGACGCCGGAGGGCGAGTCTTTCTTCCCGTCGAAGGCGTATCGTCGTGCGATGCCGTCGCCTGCGTCAGTCGCGGAAGTTGTTGCGCAGATGGAGAGGCTCGTCGCGCCCCTGCCGCGTACGGACGGCGTTGCGTGCTTCACGCGTCTCTACCTCGCCGTCACCGAGGGAGTCGATCAGCGGCTGGCCGGTGTCACCTTCGCCGACGCTTCCTTTCTCGCGCGACTCGACGTCGTGTTCGCCGATCTCTTTCTCACTGCGCTCCAGGCGTTCTCGAGTGATCCCGCTCGCGCGCCGCACGCGTGGGCGCCGCTTTTCGAGTCACGCTCGAGCCGCGGGATCGCGCCTCTCCAGTTCGCGTTCGCGGGAATGAACGCGCACATCAACCGCGACCTGCCGGTCGCGCTCGTCCAGACGTGCCGCGAGTTCGGGATCACGCTCGACAGAGGCTCGCCGCAGCATGCCGACTTCGAGCGCATCAACCAGCTGCTCGCAACCGTCGAGGGCGAGGTCAAAGGCCAGTACCTGACCGGTTGGCTTCGCACTCTCGACCGTCTCCTGCACCACGTCGACCGCATCGACGACGTCGTCGCGATGTGGAACATCAGCCGAGCGCGCGACGCCGCCTGGACGAACGCGGAGGCGTTGTGGGCCGTCGGGAACGACGCGGATCTCGCGCGCGACTACCTCGCGACGCTCGACCGCATGGTCGGTCTTGCGGGACGCGGGCTGCTGCTGCCGGCCGACACCTGGCTGCAGCGGCTCGGGCGCCGCCTCAGGTCACTCTGACGTCACTCGGCCACGCGCCAGCCGGGAAGGGGTCCCGCATGGCAATCTCCATCGCGGCGCCCGAGAAGTCGCCACCTCGTCCGCGCAGGCGTGCGGCCTCGGAGTGGTAACACCAGATCTCCGAGCCGTCGGTGTCGAGATAGCGCAGGCCGATGAAGCTCGGCACCGGTGCGTCGACGACGTACGGGCCTACGGTCAAGCGAGGCGGCTCGACGCGCGAATGTGCAAGCGGGAGGCCGGGCGCGCGCCGTTCGTCGGCGTACTGCGACGCACGCGGCAGCGGCGGTGCGGAAGCGGTGAGCAGATGTACCCAGCGTCCGTCGGCGGTGCTTGCGTGTGCCCATCCCCAGGTGCGTGCGTGACGGATTCCGCTGAGGTGTGCGGTGTGGCCCGGCGCACCGGAGAGGACACGATCGCCGATGCGGCCGTGCACTTCGACGGCCGGCGTCGTCGTGAGCCGCGTCGGCGCGATGCGCCGCAGCAGCCGGTGTGGCGTCTCGAACGGCGCGGCGAGCGCGGACCAGCTCAGGTCCCACGCAGTACCCGCTATCTCACCGCGCTCGACCGACATCGTCCCCGCGTCTGCTTTGTGTGACTCGGGCTGATCTCCGTCGAACGTCGTAAGCCACATGCTCTCCTCGACCCTGCCGCTGCTCGTCTCGACGCGGGTCCGTCTGATCCACGCGACCCCGGCGACGATCACGTAGTCGGTCTCGTACTCCATCCGGCGTCGGCTGTTAGCGACTGACGGTCGCCGGAGCGCCGTACGCGTGCAGCACGTCCGGCACGTCGCCCTGGAAGTTCTCGAGCAACGCAAGCAGCGCACGGTCGGTGATCGCCGTGCCGTTCAGCGTGTGCGGCGTCGCGAGATTCTTCCCGTCGCGGTAGCGGATGCCGAGCCGTCGCGCCTGGAAGTCGGTGGTGTTCGATGTCGAGGTCAGCTCGCGGTAGCGCTCCTGCGCGGGGAACCAGCCTTCGCAGTCGTACTTCTTCACGGCGGGCGCGCCGAGGTCGCCGGCCGCGACGTTGACGACGCGGTACGGGATCTCGAGGCCCTGCAGGATCTGCTCCTCGACCGCAAGGATCCGCTCGTGCTCGTCGGCCGAGCGGTCGGGCTCGCAGTAGACGAACATCTCCACCTTGTTGAACTGGTGGACGCGGAACATCCCGCGCGTGTCCTTGCCGGCCGCGCCGGCCTCGCGCCGGAAGTTCGTCGAATACCCCGCGTAGTACAGCGGGAGCTCCTCGAGGATCTCGCCCATGTGCAGGCCGGCGAGCCCGACCTCCGACGTACCGGTGAGATACAGGTCGTCGCTTTCGATCGCGTAGAGGTTCGACGCCTCCGTCGGGAGAAAACCGGTCCCGTACATCGCTTCCTCACGAACGAGCACCGGCGTAAGCACCGGCAGGAAGCCTGCCTGCCCGACGATGTCGATCGCGTAGCGGTAGAGCGCCAGCGCGAGCAGCGCCGTGTCGCCGATCATGAAGCCGAAGCGCGCGCCCGAAAGCCGTGCGGCGCGCTCCATGTCGAAGCGGCCGATCTCGGTGTGCTCCTTCGCGTTCGTCAGAGCGGGCGGCTCGCCCCAGCGGCGGATCTCCTCCGCATCCTCGTCGGTGTCGCCGTCCGGAGCGGAGTCGTCCGGCGGGTTCGGGATCAGCGCGAGCACCTCGTCGCGCGCGGCCTCGGCCTCGGCGAGCTCCTGCTCGACCTGCTGCAGCTCCTCCTTGACGCCGCGCAGCTCCTCGAGCTGCTCCGGCGTCGGCTTGCCTTTCAGCTTCGTCCTGCCGCGCAACTCGTCGACACGCGGGACGAGCGCCCGCCACCGCTCGTCCGCGGCGAGCCAGCCGTCGAACTGCTCCGCAGCGCCCTTGCGCGCGAGCTTGCGCCGGAAGCCCTCGGGGTCGTTGCGTGCGGCGCGCTGGTCGATCACGGGAGGGAGTGTAAGTACGCCTCGAGCAGGAGTGCGATCCCTTCTTCATGCACCGACGGCACGACGAGATCGGCGCGGCGCAGGATGTCTTCGTGCGCGTTCGCGACGGCGACGCCGAAGCCGGCCCAGTCGAGCAGCTCGCGGTCATTCTCGCCGTCGCCTCCGGCGACCGTCTCTGCGGCCGTGAAGCCGAGCCGATCCGCCACGAACGCAAGCCCGGAGCCCTTGCTCACGTCGGGATGCGCGAACTCGAGGAAGTGGGGGAGGGACTTCGAGACGAACAGGCGGCCGCGGAAGCGCGGCTTCAGCACGTCTTCGAGCGCGTCGAGCTCCTCGGGGACCCCGACCGCGACGAGCTTCGTGGGATCTGCGTGCAGCCACGCGCGCAGGTCGCCGACCTCGTGGACAGGGATGTGGTTGAAGTCGGCGTAAGCCCGGGCCTCGGGCGTCTCGGCTGCGACGTAGAGCTTGTCGTCGACGTAGCAGTTGACGTGGAACCCGGCCTCGATCACGGCGTCGATCGCCTCGAGCGCGGCCGGGCGAGGGATCGGCACGTGGCGGAGCCACTCGCCGGTGGCCGTATCGGCGACGACCGCGCCCTGGTAGCAGACGACCGGATCGTCGAGCCCGGCTTCGAGGGCGAAGGGGCGAGTCGAAACGAACATGCGGCCGGTGACGATGATCACGTGCGTCCCCGCGGCCCGCACGTCCGCCATCGCCTTGCGCGTACGGGGACGCAGGACGGAGTCCTCGGCGATCAGCGTTCGGTCGAGATCGAACGCGAACGCTGCGACCCTGCGCGGAAACGACGGCGGAAGCTCGACCGGCGTTACGGGGTGCCGCCGGTCGCCTTCACCACGTACGAGGCGACGTCGGCGATCTGCTGGTCGGAGAGCTGACCCTTGAAGGACGGCATGGCGCTCTTCCCGAGCGTGACGCGCGCGGTCGCGCGGCGATAGGTCGGCTTCGCCTGGTCGAGGTTCGGGCCGACCGTGCCGGTTGCGTGGGCGTCGGCGAGCGTGTGGCAGCCGACACAGCCGGTCTTCAGGAAGATGGCCTTGCCCGCCACCGGGTCGCCCTTGAGCTTGAACGCAGCTGTCGCAGGATCGAGCGTCGGCTTGGGCAGCGATCCGACGACCGTGACCGGAGTCGGCGACGTGATGCCCCTGGAGCCGCAGCCGGCGAGGAGCGCCGCTGCCGCGGCGGCGGCGAGGGAGATGAGGGCGACACGACGCATCGGTGGGCAACTTTACTCGACCGCCGAGGGTGGAGCAGTCGAGAGCGCGCCTTCCTACTCTCGTCTCATGTAACGGGGCTACGATTGGCGCATGAAGCGCAAGTCCTATGGACGCGACGCCGGGCTCACACTCCGGATGCTCGCGACGACCGGGCTGCTCGGTCTCCTCTACGTCGGCTTCGCGGTCGTCCTACTGCTCGTGCTCAAGGTCGGCCTCGTGCCCATGCTCCTGATCGTGATCGGCATCGCCGTCTTCCAGTACTGGACGTCCGACAAGCTCGCGCTGGCTGCGTCCGGCGCCAAGATCGTGTCTGAGCAAGAGGCGCCCGAGCTGCACGCGGTCGTCGAGCGGCTCTGCACGCTGGCCGGCCTGCCCAAGCCCCGCATCGCCGTCATCCCGTCGGACGTCCCGAACGCATTCGCCACCGGCCGCGACCCGAACCACGCGGCCGTCGCGGTGACGCAAGGCCTCTGGAGCCGGCTCGAGCCGCAGGAGATCGAGGCGGTGCTCGCGCACGAGCTCTCGCACATCGCGAACCGCGACGTGCTGATCATGACGCTGGCGAGCTTCTTCGCGATGCTCGCCGCGCTGATCACGCGCTGGGGCCTCTACTTCGGCATGTTCGGCGGCTTCGGCGGCGGCGGTGGCAACCGCAGCAACAACAACGGCAACAACCAGGTGCCGATCTGGCTGATCGTCTTCGTCGCCGCGGCTGTCACCTACGCCGTCAGCTTCGTCCTGATCCGGACGCTCTCGCGTTACCGCGAGTACGCCGCCGACCGCGGCTCGGCGCTGATGACCGGCGCGCCGGAGAACCTGATGAGCGCGCTCCAGAAGATCGCGAGCGGCATCACGCAGATTCCGCAGAAGGACCTCCGCGAGGTCGCCGGCATGAACGCCTTCTTCATCGTGCCGACGAACTGGCGCACGCAGATGGGCGAGCTCTTCATGGATCACCCGCCGATGGAGAAGCGCCTCGCAGCCCTCTCGCAGATCGCCCGCGAGATGGGCCG